>JAVHLO010000001.1 GCA_031082105.1 Planctomycetota bacterium | reverse complement strand
GTCAGGGGTATGCGTTCGTCCCTCACCCCCGCCCTCTCCCAAAGGGAGAGGGAGAGTTCTTCCCCTCTCCCTCTGGGAGAGGGTTAGGGTGAGGGAATTCCGAACACCCACGGCCCCAGATCCCGCGACAAAACGACCCTCGAAAGTGAAGGCCGCCGCGATACTTGTTGGTCTGGGGTATGCGTTCGTCCCTCACCCCCGCCCTCTCCCAAAGGGAGAGGGAGAGTTGTCTTTTGAGCCATTGCATGTCCCTGGCGCGTCCAAAGAAAGACCGCATCCCTCCGACTGAGAGTTCGGCGGCAAGACGGGTCCGCCTTGACACCGCGGGCGCTCGGTCGCTGGTTTCCCTCATTGTCCGAGGCGGCGTGGACTCCGTGCGGGCGGCGCGCCGGGCAGTGCCGCACTTGGCGCGGGCGGCTTGGGTCGTGGCTCGCGCGTACTCCGCCGGAGGGCGCATCTTCCTCGTCGGGGCCGGAACGAGCGGCCGGCTCTGCGCACAGGAGGCGGCGGAGTGCTGGCCGACTTTCGGCGTACCCCGTGGCCGCATCGACAGCATCGTCGCCGGCGGACGGCCCGTCCTCTGGCGCGCGGTCGAAGGCGCGGAGGACGACGCCATGGCCGGCAGGTCGGCAATCAGGATGCACCGAATCGACGCAAACGACTGCGTGATCGCGGTCACAGCCTCCGGTAAGACGCCGTTTGTGCTGGCGGCACTGAGAGAGTCGAAGCGACAAGGTGCGGCGACGATTCTCGTCACGTCGAATCCACGCCCCGCTTGTTCGCCTGCGCCGGATGTCCTAGTTGTACTGCGTACGGGCGCGGAGACGTTGACAGGCTCCACGCGCCTCAAGGCCGGCACCGCGGCCAAGCTGGCGCTCAATGCGATAACGACCGCCGGGATGTCGCTGGCAGGCCGGACCTTCGGCAGCCTGATGATCGACGTGAGACCGACGTCGGCGAAACTGCGCGAACGCGCAAGGCGCATCGTCATGGAGCTGTGCGGCGTCAACGAACGGACGGCCGCATCGCTGCTCGCAAGGTCGGGGTACGAGCCCAAGACCGCCGTGCTCATGCGGCGGCGCAAGGTATCGCCCGCCGAGGCCCGACGGATTCTGAGAGACTGCGGCGGGTTCCTACGCGCAGCGCTGGCCGGGCATGGAATCGGCCACAAGAAGGCACAGAATGCTCAAAATGCAGAGGACGTGAGCTGAGTCAAGACTCGGAACATTGTCAAAGCCGACATTGACCGTTTGTCATTGATCATTTGTCATTCGGCATTGGGTCACGTGAGTCCGTCCGGGTCCGCCACCAATGACAGAATTAGAATGGAGTGCGCACAGATGCTGGCAGAGGTCACAAAAGTGAGACAGATCCCGGGCGAACCCGAGCGAAGGTGGTTCAGCGACGACCTGTACGACCTCTTCGTATGGTTCTCGAAGGAGGGTACTATCGTCGGCTTTCAGCTCTGCTATGACAAGGGGCACAAGGAGAAGGCACTTACCTGGACCAGCGACCGCGGTTTCTCGCATCTGAAGGTGGACAGCGGGGACGTGGGTTGGTCCAGAATGACACCGATCCTCGTCCCAGACGGGGTCTTCGACACAGGCCGCGTGCTTGCCGAGTTCAAGCGCGTGAGCAGGAACATCGAGGCCGGCATAGCCGATTTCGTCATCGCGCGGCTCGGGGAGTACGGCGGGACTGGCGGCGCAGCCGAGTCGGAGACGGAGAGAGCCTGACGAAGCGGGCATTGTCATTCCCGCGAAGGCAGTGTTATGGACTGCGCCGGCAGAGCGAAGCGGCGACGGCGCTTTTTCATCGTAACAGAGAAGCCCTGGAAGAGCCTAAGCGGTGTCGCGCTCCGCTTGCCACCGCTCCCAAAACCACCGAAGGGCCACGCCGTGCAGTGCCCCGGCCACGCAACGCTGATGACTTCACGAGACGCTTCTCCCATTTCGTTGACATCCGCCGGGTTTCCTGCTAGACTCCTCCAGTCGATCCAGACGAGCCAATCAAGATCACCTTTGACGATTTCGAAACAAGACGCGTCCCTGTCATTCCCGCGTCCCGCTTTGAGCGGGATCCGCCGGAGGCGGAAAAGAGGGAATCCAGAAGTGCTGGAGGTCATCCGCCTCCTGCGCAACACAAGACGATGCTGCAAAAGTATCGAACCTGATGTAGAGTCGGTCTCCTGTTCGTTTTTCAGTCCGCGCTATGCATCCGAAGCTGCTTGACATTCCGCTCGGCCCACTGGGATCGCTGCCCGTCAACTCCTACGGCTTCATGGTCATGCTCGGCTTCCTTGCCGCGCTGATGGTGACGATCCCGCGCGGGCGCAAGGACGGCTTCCCGCCCGAGCATATCATGGACCTCGGGATCGTGCTCATCATCTCGGGCATACTCGGCGCGCGGATCAACTACATCATCGTCTTCAGAAACGACTTCAGTTGGCGACTCTTCAATATCGGCGAAGGGATCGACCTTCTGGGCACGCTCCTGGGCGGGATTGTTGTGCTGGCGCTCTACTTCTTCATGACAGCCAGGATGAAGCGCCGCGAGGCGGGACTCGAGGAAGCCGAGAGTCCGTCGCCCGGTGTGCGGCCCGTCAAGGCGGGACCATCGCCGGACAAGAAGCAGCCCGGCACCCAGGGCAGCTCGCCCGGCGACGGCACGCCCGGTCTCTCGCTCAGGCAGTTTCTCATGAGACTCGCGGGGCTCGTCGTCGCCTGCATCGTGATCGGCGTCGCGGTCGGCCGGATAGTCTACGTGTTCCGGAACCCGATGCTGACGGGCCGGCAGTACTCCACGCGGCTCGACGATTGGGGCATCTTCAAGATCTGGCACGGCGGGATAATCTTCTACGGCGGGCTGATCGCCGCGTTCGCATGCGGGGCGTACTACGCGCACCGCAAGCGGTTCGGCATCATGAAGATCTCAGATCTCGCGATACCCGCGGTGTTGCTGGCGCTGGCGTTCGGACGGATCGGCTGCTTCCTGAACGGCTGCTGTTTCGGCAAACCGACGAACAGCGAAGTCGCCATTTGCTTCCCGAGGGTGCTCGACTCGGCGCAGATACCGGTTGGCGCCCCCGCGTTTGTCCACCAGTACGAGAATGGGATGGTCTCGCGTGGCGATACGCGCTCCCTCGCGGTCGTACCTATACAACTCGTCGAAGGCCTCGCGTGCGTCGCGTTCTTCCTCATCCTTTCCTACATCTGGCGTCACAAGATGCGCAAGGTGCCGGAGCTGCGGGTGCAGGGGCTCGTGGTGGCGTACGCGGGGCTCTTCTACTCGGCGGGGCGGTTCGTCTTCGAATTCTGGCGGGGCGACAACGAGGTCTTTGCGGCGACCAACCTCACGTTCTCGCAGCATGTCAGCATCGCGATCTTTATTGTCAGCTTCCTTATGATGTGCTTCCTCCAGCACAAGAAGATAGTGACGAAGCGCGAGACGATGCGCCGCTGGCGCGAACAGGGGCTGATCAAGTAGACACGCGCACCCTCGAGTGGCAACTGCCATCCAGGCACTCCCGCCGACACTGAGAGCCTATTCTGGAACCTCGATCTGATGAAAACCGAGCCGCGAGCGTAAGCGAGCGACCAAACGACGACCCAGTAGAACGAGCCGTCGGTCGCTCCTTAACGGTCGCGCCTCGGACGGGTCTCAGGATGGGCGCTTGGTCACTATACCAAATACAGCACTACCGATGCAAAAGTTTCGCACAGTCGTGAGAAGAACACGGAAGCACGGGATCGCGGAAACACGGAATACGCCAAGGGATCACAACGCGAAATCGGATTCCGCTCCGAAGGAACGGCACTCCGCTGCGGCTTCGTGCCTTACTACAAACTGCGTTACGCGGACAGGCTGCTAGCGCTCGCCTTCTCCTGCCGGGTAGACCTGTCTCGGCGCGAGGAATTCCGGGAACCTGTCGAGCAGCGCGGTGCGCAGCATGTAGCAGCAGTGACAGGCATCGACATATCGGGCTTCCTGACCGATGCCGTACTCTCGCGCGAGCGCGGCCGGACCGCCTTTCACGAGCGGGCCGCAGATCGGGTGCATCTCGGCGTCGTACTTCCGGACCAGTCTTGACAGCCGGGTCTTCCACATGTTGCCCATCGACAGTCCCTGGCAAAGGTGCACAGTGCCGTAGGAATCGACGTGCACGCGCTTTGGCTCTCTCAGATCCTCGTATGGGCACTCGGTGAAATCCGCCCAGTGCTTGCGCGGCAACCCCTCGGTCAGCTTCTCCGCGGCGCGTCCCCTGAACATGGCCACGCCTCCGGTGATCGGTGCGGACTTCGCCTGGCCGCCACCCGCCCCGGTCTTCGGCTTTTCGACGCAGATCGTCCCGGCAGGCAATCCGAGCCGTCGCGCCGCCGCGAGGGCTCGCCTGGCGGGCGACACGTCTTTTCCATCGAAGTGAAAGGAGTCGTCGCTGAGGCTGACATCTTCGACGCCGAGCTTCTGAAGAGGCCTCAACCAGAGAAGGGAGTCCTCTTCCGAAATACCGAAGTATGCGTTCGTCACGATACCGACTTTGAACCCTCTGCGTCGCGCCGCCTTGATTCCCTCGACGAGCAGCGGGAAGAAGAGGAACGGCTCGCCGCCCTCGAAGTAGATCCACTCGACAGTGCCGATCTTTTTCGACTCCTTCAGCACGTCCTTGATCTGTGCAAGCGTGAACGTGCCTTCTGTGCGCGGCCCGCTCCTCACGAAACAATGGTCGCATTCGTAGTTGCAGGTGTAGGTCAGGAGAAAGTGAATGCCCGTCAACATGGTGCAGCACGAAAGAACCAAAGAACCGAAGAACGGGCGAGCGACAAGGCTCTGCGAACTCGCGCTTCTGTCGGCAGCATTTTTCGCCGCAGAGGCACGGAGAGCGCAGAGGACGAATCAGAAGAGGGCGCCTCTGTGCCCTCTGTGTCTCTGTGGTTCATTCAAGCCTGCAGCTAGCGGTCGAGGATGAACCCGCGCACGATATTGAGCGGTATCGGCCCGCAGTCGAGCAGCCGGTCGTGGAAGTCCCTCTGCGCGAACGCCTCTCCCGCGCGCAGCTCGAGGTCGCGGCCCATGGACTCGAATTCGAGGCTACCCAGCAGGTAAGCTGACTGGTAAAACGGCCGCTCCCCGTACCGCGACACCTCGAGTTCCGCTGCGAACGGTTCGATCCCCACCTTTTCGACCAGAAGCCGCTTTGCCTCCTCCTTTGTCATCCCACCGACATGGAGTCCGAGGTCGATCAGCACGCGGGCGCAGCGCCAGAGGCGCATCTTCTGCTGCTGGAGCCGTTCCCGCCTGTCCTGAAAATACCCGTTCCGGGCCATCATTCCCTCGCAGTAGAGCGCCCAGCCTTCGATGAAGGCCGGGTTGTGGCAGGTCTTGCGGACGCGCGACGCCTTCCTGGCGGTGACGGCGAACTGGAGGTGATGGCCGGGAATCGCCTCGTGCAGCGCGACAACGCGGGTCCAGCAGACATTGTTGCCGCGCAGGAACTGCAATCGATCGGCAGGGGAAAGCCGCTTGCTCAAAGGGCTGACCACGTACGCGCCGCGCAGCGAGTCCGTGTCCTCGCTCTCCCACGATGGCTGGTAGTAGCCGAACGGCACGCTCACGCCCGCAACGCCGTAGTTGCCCAACTTCGCGTCGACATCGGCGGCCCAGTCCGGGATCGTGACAAGCTCATTCCTGATGGCAAAATCGCGCGCATCGTTCAGCGCGCGGCGTGCGAAGGTGAGGAGCTCTTTTCCCTCGGGGTGTTCGCGCTTGATCTGTTCATCGTATGTCCGCCAGTCGACGTGCGTGTCCGTCAATCCGGCAGTGTTGCAACCGGCCTCGCCTGCGGCGACCACCTCGTTCCACCACGCGCGCGCGATGTCTTCAAGCCGGTCCCACGTGCGGTCCCATTCCTGTCGCGCGACCTGCGCGGCCCGGAGCGGGGTGGCGTCGAGGCCGAACTGGTACCGGAACCGGTACTCGAAGGCCGCCTCGGGCGGCGGGTTTCCGGGCTCGGTCCGGCCGTCATCGAGTTCGACCGTGTACTGTTCTGAAAGCCGCCGCCATTCGAGCGTCCCTTCGACTTTCTGGAGCATCACGCGGAGATCGCGTCTCGGCCCGGCGGACAGTTCGCCGGCGTCGAGACTGCGTTTCCACTTCCGCGCAAACGCGGCCATCGCCGAATAGTCCCGCGAGCTCAGCTTCTTTTTCGAGTCCCACCTGTACTCGAAGTATTCGGCCTCCATCGCTTCAAGCCGCTTGATCGCCGGCCGCGGTTCGGCCCCTGTCGTGTAGCCCATGCCGGCCGCGAGCGCGGCAAGGAATGCGCAAAGGAGCACGGCAAAGAGAAGCCCGTTTCTGCTTCGACTCATGGTGTCACCCTAGCACAAATGCGATTCGATGTCAACCTTGACGGAGCGGGGCGCGAATGTTATATTGCACCAGTCGCCGGAGTCCGGTATTCTCTGAAAATTGGCCACAGAGGCACGGAGACACAGAGAAATCGCGAGAAGGTAGCCACGCATTTCGATCCGGTTCTCTGTGCCTCTGTGGCTCCGTGGCTAATCCGTATGACCACACCTTCAGAAAACTCGGAAGACCAACGGAAACGCGACCAGGTCGCACAACCGCCCGCGGGCGAGCAGTACGACTCGGAGTACTACGATGCGCGCGGCACGTCCAGGATCAAGGCGAACCCGTTCGACAGGAAGCACTTCGACCGGGTGACGCGCAAGCTCGGCCAGACCTTCGCGCTGCAGCCGCAGATGTCGGTACTCGATCTCGGCTGCGGCTACGGGTACCTCTCCTACCATTTTGCGGAGCGGTGCGCCCGGGCGGTGGGGGTCGATATCTCCCCGACCGCCGTCGAGTTCGCACGCAAGACATACGCGCGGCCAAACCTCGCGTTTGAGGTCGGCGACATCCTGTCGTGGAACCCGCAGGAGAAGTTCGACCTGGTATTGTTCGTGAGCCTCTACGAGCACCTGACGCGCGAGCAGGCGGACCTTGCGCTGGAGCGGTTCAAGGGATGGCTCAAACCCGGCGGGGTCGTGGCGGTCCACACGATCACCGCGAAGACGTGGATGGGCAGGCGCCGCACGCGCGAGAAAGGGCTGGGGACGATCGATTTCTCGGGAGACACCACGCATACGTGCATCTTCACGCCCGGGGAATTGAAGGAGCACTTCGAATCACACGGGTACGCGTTGCGCGGGGAGTACGTCCGGCTCGGCTCCTACCTCTTCAGGGGCGAAACGCTCAAGAAGATATTCCGGTTTCTGCACTTGCCGGCGAAGTGGCGTGACGCGTTCGTGATCGAAGCGCTCTTCTCGTTCGGCCTGGGCGGGACGACAGGATAACGCGCCTTCTCCTTCGAGCGTTGGCGCGAGACAGGTTTCTGCTACCGCGCCTTTGCGAGCGTCTGCGCGATCTGCGTAAGGCCCGCCTCGTGGCTGCGCAGAAGCTGGACCGCTTCCTCGACCGGCACCTTTCGAAACCGCACGGCCGTCCCGGGCGCAGCCTGGGCGAGGCGGCACGTGTCGGCGGTCGTCAACACCGCTATCTTCGGATACCCGCCCGTCGTCGGCCGGTCGGCCATCATGACGATCGGCTTTCCATCGGGGGGCACCTGGATCGTTCCGAGCGGCATCGCGTCCGAGATGGGCTCGCACTTCACCTGTAGCTTGACAGGCGGACCGTCAAGCCTGCAGCCCATCCGGTCCGATTCGCCGGCCACGATGTACGCGGTCGAAAAAAAAGCTTCCATTGCCTGAGGCGAGAACAGGTTGGCCTCCGGGCCCGGGACGGCGTTGAGAACAAGCTCTTTCGGATAGTCGGGCACGAGGACCGGGGGCAATACCCGGAACGCGACCTTCCGGTCCAGCGAACGGCCCTGCAGGACGTCCCCGGCCTGGACCCGCCGCCCCGCGAGGCCTTCCGCTCCGCCGCGCGGAAAGGTCGACCTGCTCCCCAGCACGGCCGGGACGCCGGCGAATCCGCCCGCGACGGCGAGATATGCCCTGCAGCCAGTGATGCGTTTCCTGAAAGAGATGACCTCGCCCCGGCCGACCTCGACGGTGCGCCACATCAGCAGCGGCCGGTCTCCGGTCATCGCGGAGAGGTTGGCCCCCGTGAGGGCAATTGTCGCTGTGTTGAGCGTCTCCAGCTTCGGCCCGAGCGCGGTCAACTCCAGCGCCGCCTCGTACTGGTCGTTCCCGCAGAGCAGGTTCGCCACACGCAAGGCGAACATGTCCATCGCACCGCCCGGCGGGATGCCGAAGCGTTGATACCCCTTCCTCCCTCCGTCCTGGAAGGTGGTGTGCAATCCGGGTTCGATCACGTTGAACATCGTAGCCGTAACCAAAGAACGAATGAACGGAAGAGCTGAAGAACGAAAGAACTAGCCGCGACTATTCGCGTACCTGGGGAAAAGGCCGGCAGACTGTCATTGCGAGCCGCAGCGAAGCAATCTCCCTGAGTCCCGCGCAAAAGGTCTTGGCGATTGCCTCGGTGCGGCTCGCAATGACATGAAAAGGCGCGTTTGTCAAGCGTTTCCACAGATAGCGAATAGTCCCGGCTAGTGTCCCGCGACCTCGAACTCGACAATATCGCCGGGCGCGAGCGTCGCAGGCGGGTCCAGGCCGAGATCGAACATCTTCATCGACGTCCAACCGATGATCTGCCAGCCGCCGGGCGACTCGAACGGATATATGCCCGTCTGTTCGCCCGCGAGCCCCAGTGAGCCGGCAGGGACCTTTGCGCTCGGCGACTCCTTGCGCGGCGCCAGGATCTTTCGTTGAAGGCTCCCCATGTACGGAAAGCCTGGCGTGAAGCCGAGCATGTAGACGAGATACTGTTGTGACGAGTGAAGCTGTATCAGTTCCTCGACGGAAAGGTTGTTGTACTTCGCCACGGATTCGATGTCCGGCCCGTGTTGACCGCCGTAGCTGACGGGGATCTTGATGCGTCTCGACGGCGGAAGAGGGATAGTTTCAGACCTTTCCTCCGCAAGCCGAAGCTGGGCGACAAGCGTCTCGTAGTCGGTCAAGAGCGCGTCGTAGTAGACCGTCAGCGACCGGTAGGCCGGCACGACCTCTACGAGTCCATTGATCATCGAGAGTCCGACGGCGAAGGCCATCTTCTGCACCAGCGCATGGACTTGCGGAGTGATGGTGTTGCCGAACTCCACGACGACCGCGGAATCGCCGATGGGGAAGTAGCGCGTGGCTTTCTTGTCTTCACCGGTGGTCATGGCAAGGTTTCTCTCTTCCCATGTCGTCTTGCTTTGCAGTTCGGGTCTTGGGCGTTCGGAAAGCCCTCACCCTCGCCCTCTCCCAGAGGGAGAGGGAACCGCCCACAAAAGGCTCGACGGATACTCCGGCCGTCTCGAGTCCGCGGCGCACAGCGCGGGCCGCTTCGGTCGCGTGGGCGCTGTCCCCGTGGATGCACAGCGTGCGGACTGTTGCGAGCTGGATTCGCTTCCCCTCGATGGAGATCACATCCCGCCGCAGGGCCATCCGCACGGCCCGATCCGCAACCTGCCCCGGATCCTCGATCACTGCGCCGGGCAGCGCGCGCGACACCAGCGTGCCCGCGCGGTCGTACGCCCGATCGGGAAAAGCCTCGGGTATGAAGGGAAGACCCGTTCTTCTGCACGCGTCGCCAAGCGCGGAACGGCGCATCCCGACAACCGTGCACGCACCGGCTGCTGTTGCCGCGGCCTCGACCACGCACCGCGCGGCGTTTGCGTCGCGCGCGGCGACGCTGTAGAGTGCGCCGTGCGGCTTGACAAAGACCACCGCAACGCCCTGTGATACCGCGATGTCATTCAACCTTGAGATCTGCGTGAAAAGCGACTTCGCCAGCCTGCCATAGTCCAATCGTTTCGGCGCGAGTCTGCCGAAGCCGCGCCTTCCCGGAAAACTCGGGTGCGCGCCGATGACGACGCCGCGTTTCTTTGCCAGCCTGACGGTCCTCAGCATCAGAACGGCGTCTCCGGCGTGTTCCCCGCACGCGATGCTGGCCGAGCTGACGTACTGCATGAGCTCGCGGTCATGCGGCATTCCTTCGCCGCAGTCGCAGTTGAGGTCCATCGAATATCGGTGTGTGGACACGCGCGCCTGTCGTGCAAGCCCGGAGAGAGAAACCAAGCCGCGGCTTCAAATTCGCGGCGCAGTTCCCGCCGGCCCCGAGCAGAATACAGAAACGCAGAATCGTGGAAACACGGAATGCGGTACGGAATCGCACGCGCCCCAACAGATGCAACCCGAACCCATGGAGACGACGTTGCACAGTCACCCCGCCGCACTCCACAATCGGTCAGCCTGGCATTACCCGGACAGGCTGCTAGACCTGCTGGATGATCGCCGGGACGAGGTGTCCCCAGCCGAGCGGCATGATGTGCACGCCGGCACAATGGCTCCTGATCTCGCGGATGATGCGCACCGCGATCTCAACGCCCTTCTTTTCCTTATCGGGCGCCTTCTTCACCTCGTCGATGAGCGGGTCGGGCACGAAAACGCCGGCCACGTTCTTGTTCATGAACCGCGCCATGCCGACGGACTTGAGTATGATTATGCCTGCCAGGATGGGTACCTTGATATGCTTGACCTTCTCGATGAACGCGATGAACTTTGCCGGCTCGAAGACGGCCTGTGTCTGGATAAACTGAGCGCCGGCGTTCACCTTCTTCTCGAGTTTCAGTATCTGGAGCTCGAGCGGCTCGATCCCCGGTGACACGACGCCGCCGATGAAGAAACTCGGCGCGCCGTCGAGCTTGCCGCCCGCAAGATCCACCCCGGTCGTCAGCAACTTCGCGGCATGGATGAGCTGGACCGAATCCATGTCGAAGACGCCCTTGGCCGTGTGGTGGTCGCCGAGCACCTGGTGGTCGCCCGTCAGGCACAACATGTTCTCGATGCCGAAGACGGACGCGTTGAGCAGCTCAGACTGGAGAGAAATCCTGTTGCGGTCCCTGCAGGTCATCTGCATGATCGGTTCGAGCCCGCGCTCTTTCAGCCTGATACAGGTTGCGAGGCTGCCGACCCGCATCACGGCGCTCTGCATGTCTGTGACGTTTATGCCGGCGACCTTCGGCCCGAAATGTCTCGCCTCGTCGAGTGCCGGGCCGACATTGGTGCCCTTGGGTGGCGCGATTTCAGAGGTAAAAACGAATTCTCCCGCCTTCAAGGCTTCGCTCAGTCTGCTCATCGCTCTGTCTTTCAAAATAACCGAATTCGTGTGGACGGGGACTTCACGCTCCGCTTTCGTGGCGTCGAAGGCGCCGCGAAGTCCCCCTTACGAAAGGGGGACGCAGGGGGTTATTCCCTCAAATTCGCAAGCGCGATGGCTTCGCAAACACCACCTGAACAACCCCCTGAATCCCCCTTTGCTAAGGGGGACTCTCGGACATCCCCCGAATCCCCCTCTGCTAAGGGGGGACTTGCGCTTTCCGGCCGTTGTCCGCGTGCCAGGCCATCGTCCGTCTTCTCTTGCGGGGGAGTCGCGCGCCAGGCTACATCGATCCCTTCGACTGTTCTCCGACCTTCGCCGCGACCAGATCCTTGCGAACATGTCGTTTCAGCCCGCCGTGGATGGAGGTCGACCAGTCCTTGGGCGGCATGAACTTGACCAGTTCCTGCAGCCTGCCGAGAGCTTTCATCCGATCGAAGATGAGCTGCCATCCGCAGGCGATCTCCTTGCTCGTCTCGCACTTCCCTTCGCGCGTGCCGCCGCACGGACCGTTCTGGAGGCTCTTTGCGCATTGCGTGATCGGGCAGATGCCGCCTGTCCGGTCCAGGATACAGTTCCCACACCCCTGGCATCTGGCGGCGAACGTCGCCTGCTCCATATTCTCTGAACCCATGCAGAGCGTGTTCTGGGCCGGGAAGACGTGCGCCGTGGGAAAGACCTCGACGATCGTCTGCGGTCCGATGCCGCAGGCCATCGACAGCACGGCGTCGATCCCTTCCATCTGCGGCGCGAGATTCTTCTTCAGAATGTTGTTGTCGCACTGCCGGCTCACGGTGAAAGTCCTGCACTCGATCCCCTTGCTCTTCAGCGTGCCCGCCAGTCTGATAAGTTCGGCGCAGACCTCGGCCTCCTTCAACCCGCGCGGCGGCTGCGTGCAGCCGTCGCAGCCGAGCACCAGAACCCGCTTGAAAGGCTCGATGAAACCGAGGATTTCGTCAATGGGTTTTTCTTGGGTGACTATCATCTTTCCTATACCTCAATCCGCTCTTCGCTTTCCATCAGGGACAGGGAAAACAGGGACTTGACGAGACTTGCAAGAGACGAAAGAAAGAAGACAGGGACTTGACGAGACTTGTAAGAGAAATCAATGAATCCGGACAGCCATGAGCGTTCAACGTGACCGTCTTTGTCATTCCCGCGTCCGCCGCAGCGGAAAAGCGGGAATCCAGCAATCTCAAGAGCCGTTCCTGTGTCACGCGATATCCCCGGAGATTTCGAATCGTTGCCTAGTTGTGTTTTCCTGCTCTCGTACAAGTCTCTTCCAGTCCCTGTTTTCGCCTACCTCTTGCCCTGTGCCAGCTTCGAGACGAACGCGTTCAGCTCGTTCTCGAACATACCGAGATATTTCGGATGGACGGGGGCGATCTTGACCCGGTCCTGCACGCCGAGTTTGGCGAGCGATTCCATGACCTTTGCGACCCGCGAGAAGGCCCGCTTGTTTCCGGTTTCGAGGTTGCAGATGTCGTCGAGACACATCGTAACCATGACGCCGTCGATCCCGGCCGACAGCGCCTTCAGGATGTGAAGGACATCTGTCCTCCCCGAGCACGGCATCTTCAGAAATTTCACGCCCGGGCGCGCGGCCGCGCCTTCATCGCAGGACCGGTACTCGCTCCACTGGCAGCCGAGGACGAGCACCTTGGGTTTCGCAGGGCCTCCGGCGAATTCCGCGATCTCTTTTGTGACCGCATCGCAGTCCGAGCCTTCCAGCTTGATCGCGATAGCCGGGCAACCGGGCACGCACAGCCCGCACCCCTTGCATTTCTCCTTTTCCAGCCTTGCGGCGGAGTCCTTTATCTGGATCGCCTCGTACGGACAAACGAAGGCGCAAGTCCCGCAGGTTATGCACTTCTTGTCGTCGATCTCCGCCCTGGGCGCAAGGGTGCGAAGTTCGAGCATGTCGGAACCGAATCCCAGATCATCGAGCACCGGCTGCGCGGCCGCAAACCGGTTGGACACTGTCTCGCTCCCCTTCTTGTAGCGGCAGAACTCCTGTTCGCACGAGACGAGTATGATCTTCTTCAAGCCCGCGCTCGCGGCCTCGACGTAGAAGTTGAGGTGCAGCCTGCCCAGGCACGGGAGCGAGAAGTACATGGCGGTGGGTCTGTCTATGCCCAGTTTCTGTCGCCACGTTGCCGGCGTCAGCGCGGTGCCGCGGCAGGCGACGACCAGCTCGTCGGCGCCTTCCTTGGCCATCCGTTCCCGGATGTAACTGGCGAGCGACTCTGTGTCGTAGTACTGGATGCTGATGAGCCGCGACGGGCAGGTGGCGTAGCAGATGCCGCATAGCCGGCACTTGACGGGATCGATCTTCACTTTCTTCGTGTCGGGGTTCTGGGTGATGGCCTCGAACGGGCAGACGGAGAGGCAGAAGATACAGTTCCCGCACAGGTCGATGTTGACGCTGATCGCGAGCTCGGCGGATTGCAGGGCTGGTGTTGTCATGAATCTCTTCCTCTATCGATCTCAAAGGGCGCCGTTGCAGATAGCCTCGCGCGCCTCAGGCAGGAGAGCGGAGCGCATTTTTACCACAAAGCGCGGCAGGGGTCAAGAAAAACAGGCAAGAAAGGATTGAAAAGACCGTCGCTGTGTGGTACAATCGGCTCATGAAATCCGGGAGTGTTCCGTTTCTGACCGGGACGGCCGTTGCGATGATCGTCTTCTGCGTGACTGCGCCGTGGCTGCAGCCCGCGCTTGCCCAGGCGGCCGGTCCGCTCAAGGTCGCTCACGTGTTTGACGCCTCGGAACGCGCCACCATCCAGGATTTCGCCGTCTACAAGGACCGGCTGTACATCCTGGCGAGCGACTACATCATGGACGGGCCGCCGTTCGAGGTCTGCGTCTACGACCCCGAGACGAAGAGCGCGGCCTCCGTCTTCGGCCCACGCGAGATCGGGTCGATCGAAGAGGGCGGATACCGGATGAACGTCCTGAAAGACCGTCTCTGTGTGATGGGGGCGGACACGTCCGTTTTTACGGGCGACGGCAAGGCCTGTCGATACTACAGGTTCGACGGCGAACAGTGGGACTTCCGCGACCTGCATTTGAAATCGGGCGAAGCGGGCGCGTGGGGGCTGCACCTTCTCTGCATCGCTGAGTACAAGGACAAACTCTACGCGACGATCGGCACGATAGACCGGCGTGGCGCGGTCTGGGAGTCCGACGACGAGGAAGCGGGTTGGCGGGTCTCGTACAAGACCGTGGTCTTCCCCAGAGATTTCCCGCGGATGTTCGAGATGATCGTCTTCAACGACAAGCTGTACGCGAGCGGTCGCGCGCAGCGGCTGCCCGACATAATCGTCGATCTGTGGGAATTCGACGGGACGAAATGGCGCGAGCTGGACCTCGTGAAGGGCGCGACCTTCGTCTGGCGGTTCGGCTCGTTCAAAAAACACCTGTTCTTGAGCGCCTACACGGAGAGCGGGCCGGTCGTCTACAGGTTCGACGGCAAAAAACTGATCCGCATGAAAGAGTTCAAGGACATCGTCAACGGTTTCGCAGAGCTCGACGGCAAGTGCTACGCGATCGACAGCGCCGGGACGCTCTGGCAATCGACGTCGGGCACCTCGTGGACCGTGGCGCTGCGTCTGCCGAAGGAGGAGTTCGTCGGCAAGACGGACGTCCACCAGCGCGGCGACCTCATGCGCGGTGCGCTCATGGAGTACAAGGGCTCGCTCTTCGTAGGAAGCGCGGTGAACGGCAAGGTGTTCGTGTTGGACAAGAACTGATTCGCGGGAGATTATCCAGATGCCCGTTCCGCCAAAACAGGACAAGCTGAGGACAGAACTGCGATTGAAAGAAAACGAGATCTCGCGGTTCATTGAGAGGATCAATACCCTCGATAAGGACAATGTGGCGCTCCGCAAGGAACTCGAGCTCATGGACAGCCTCCGCCAGCGCATGGCCGTCCTCACCGACAAGCTCAATCAGCTCAATTTTCTCAGCCACGAGATAAACACGTTCGATCTCGATGCGCTCGCAAGGGTCGTCGTGGAGAAGATCCCTCTGCTGGTCAGTGCGCGCTATGTCTCGCTCTTCCTCTACGACTACAAGAACGACGAGCTCGCCCTGAAGAAACACAACCACCAAAGCGACATAAGCACGAAGATCGTGCTTCGTCACCACCAGAACTCGCTCATGGGGCTGGTGCTCCGCGATAAGAAGCCGGTCCTTGTCAGAAACATCGACGACTTCGAGAGGCAACTCGGCGAGAAACTTGACCGGACGTTCGCATTCAAGTACGCGACAAAATCGTGCCTCTGCGTGCCGCTGATGGCGGGCAACATCATATGCGGCGTGTTGAACCTGGCGGACAAGACCGACGGCACCTTCTTCAACGAGATGGACGATCTGCCGGTGATAGAACAACTGAGCCACCTCATCGGCGCGGCGCTGCAGAACAGTTTTCTCTTCAACGAGATCCAGCAACAGGCGCGAATGGACGGACTGACGAAGCTCGCCAACTACAAGACTTTCTACGAGTTCTTGAAAGCCGAAGTGCACCGTTCGACCCGGTACCATCATAATCTGTGCCTGATCATGATGGACGTCGACGGGTTCAAACAGGTGAACGACCAGCACGGACATCCCGCGGGCGACAGCCTGCTTCGCCAGGTGGCGCAGTTGATCGCCTCCTATGTGCGCCAGGAAGACCTGGCGGCGCGGTACGGCGGGGACGAATTCGTCGTCATCCTGCCCGAGACGCCGCTCTCCGGCGGTCTCATCGTCGCGAACAGAATAATCGAGAAGCTGAGGAAACACCGGTTCACCTATGAGGGCGCGACTCTGGACATCCGGGTGAGCATGGGGATCGCCGACCTGCAGGAAGGGATGGTGGTGACCGACCTGGTGAAGAAGGCCGACGGCGCGATGTACCAGGCCAAGGCGAAAGGGAAGAACAGGCTGGAGGCGGCGACGTAGGCATTCGCCATTGGCCATTGATCATTTGTCATTTTGCATCGGGCGGCAAGCGTCCGGCAAGGTCAAAAAGCCAACTGCCAATGAGAAGTGACAAATGGCCAATGATCAAAGTCTAGCCCTTCCGAAACTCCTTCAGCTTCGCCACCTCGCGCAGCGGCAGCAGCGCCCGGACGATCATCACCTCGCCTTCCAACCGCTTTGACAGGATGCGCCCGCGGTCCGCAATGAGCGCGAGTGCGCGGCCGTTGGTCACGGGAACGTGCAGCTCGATCTCGGCCTGCCGTTCGCGCATCCGTCGCGCCACTGCGGACGCGATCTGTTCGAGCCCTTCCCGGCGCAGCGCGGAAACCGGTATCGCCTCCGGATGGAGCCGCATATGGATCTGGAGCGGCAGGCGGTCCTCCAGAAGATCGGTCTTGTTCAGCAGCAGAACGGTCGGGACATTCTGGCAGCTGATTTCCTTGAGGACGCCGTTCACGGCATCTATCTGCTCCTCGGCGTGCGGGCTTCCCGCGTCGACCACGTGGAGGAGCAGGTCGGCATGAAGAACCTCCTCCAGGGTGGCGTGGAATGATGCCACCAACTGGTGCGGCAGGTCGCGGATGAAGCCGACGGTATCGCTCAAGAGGACCTTCTGGCCGTCGGGAAGCTCCCACACGTGGGTCTTGGTGTCAAGTGTCGAGAAGAGCCGGTCCTCGACCAGTTCTTGTGTCCCGCTGAGCGCGTTCATGAGTGTGGACTTGCCCGCGTTCGTATAACCGACGAGCGCCACGGTGAAATTCTGACTTCGTGCGGCCACCTCGCGTAGTTTCCTGGCCTCGATATCCGCAAGCTCCCGTTTGAGGTCGGCGACCCGCTTGCGGGCGAGCCGGCGGTCGACTTCGATTTGTTTCTCGCCCGGCCCGCGCTGGCCGATCCCGACGCCGCCCTCCTGGCGCGACAGGTGCGTCCACATCCGTTTGAGCCTGGGCAGCGCGTACTCGAGCTGCGCAAGCTCCACCTGCAGTTTTGCCTGTTTCGACCTCGCATGCGTGGCGAAGATGTCGAGAATTAACTCCGTGCGGTCGATCACCTTCAGTTTGATGGCCTCCTCGAGGTTGCGCACCTGCGCGGGCAGCAGGTCGTTGTCGAAGATGACGACGTCGACGTCGAGGTCCAAGGCGAGGTCCGCGATCTCTTTCGCCTTTCCGGTGCCGACGTAGGTGGCGACGTCGATCTTGGGCCTTCGCTGGACGACGCGGTCCATGACGACGGCGCCCGCCGTGCGCGCCAGTTGCGCAAGCTCGTCGAAGTAGTCGCCGGCGCCCGCGGGCCGCGGGCCGGCCGTGTCCACCCCGACGAGTATCGCGCGTTCCCGGTGTACCGTGAGATTTGTCCGTTTCATGGAACGTGATTATACAAGGTCGCACCGGACATTTCAACCTTTGGCTTGACACGGATGAAGAAAAATGGAAGAGTGGGGCGGCTGGAATTTCGGATTTGCGATTTCGGATTGCGGATTTGGGGCACGGAATTTTGAGCCGCTTGCAGGAAAGAACGGTTGGAGAATCCACGCTGGACAGTTTCCGGTTCCTGCGGCCGGTGGTGATGCTGGCTCGGCTGGTGCCGCGGAAGGCGTTTCTTCTCATTGCGCTGGCGCTCGGACGCATCGCGTCCCGCGTGTTGAAGGGCCCGCGCGCGATGGTAGTCCGAAATGTGGATTGGCTCGCCGCGTGGAACGCGGACCGGAAGGACGGCTCGCTGCAGGGGCGCGCGGAGAGGGAGGCCGTCGTGCGCAGGACGTTCCAGAACTTCGCGTGCGGCCTGGTCGAGTACGTCTTCCTGTCCTTGCTCACGCCGAGGACGGTCAGGTCGATCTTCAGGATAGACCGCGGTTCTGGCGCGGAGGCGAGTCTTGTGCCGCTGCACGAAGCGGCCCGCCGGCGCACGGGCGCAGTGGTCGTCTCTTCGCACTTCGGCCACTGGGAACTGGGTGCGGTGCTGCTTTCGCAGCTCGGCTTTCGCGTGAACGTGCTCACCCTGGCGGCTGCGGACCGCGACATCAACGAGTTCCGGGGCCGCATGCGGGCGCGGTTCGGGGTCAAAACGATCTACCTGTCGCGGAGCGAGGGTGAGCTGCCGGCGCATCTTGCGATGCTCGGCGCGCTGCGGCGCGGGGAGATTGTGACAATGCTGACGGAGCGAGAGAGCTCCGAATCGCTCGTGCAGGTCTCGATGTTCGGGCGCGGATTCATGGTGCCGAGGGGCGCGGCCGTGCTGTCGGCCCTGACCGGCGCGCCGATCATCCCGGCCTTCGTCGTCCACGAGGGGGGCGGGACCTACCGGCCGATCCTGGAGACGCCGATCCTTGCGGACCCGTCCGCGCCGGACCGCCAACAGGAAATACTGCGCGTAACGCAGAAAATGGCGAGCGTGTTCGAATACCACATCGCCCGGCATCCGGACCAGTGGTACAACTTCGTCGAGTAGCGAAGCGGAGATTCTGACCTTCAAAGCGAGCAACCGCTACGCCGCCAAATCGCCAAGAACGCCAACGCGACAAGGAAACATGAAGTTCTTCTGTCCTTCATGACAGCTTGTCGTTTTCCCTGAAGGGTCAGATTGCCGCGGAGGCACAGAGACACAGAGGAATCTCCAGGAAGCAGGCGCTGTTCTCTCTCGTGTTCTCTGTGCCTCTGTGTCTCTGCGGCTGTTTCAGGCACGGCATGACAGCCAATTGAATTTCATGAGAGAGTCCGGCTAGTCACCTGTAGGCTTGACGGACCCGCGCTCGACCATGAGGATGGCCGTTCGTTCCGGGGCGCGCGTCCGGTGTACGACCCCCTTCGGGACCGTGAACCCCTGCATGGGCTTGAGCGCGACCGTCGAACCCTCGAGGTCGACCAGCAGCTCGCCCTGCAGAGTGAAAAAGAACTCGTCCTCCTCGTCATGCTTGTGCCAGTGGAACTCGCCCTGCATGACGCCCACCCGCACGACCGCGTCGTTCACCCGGCACAGTGTCTGGTTGAACCACCGTTCTCCGCACGCTGAAACGAGCTGCGCAACATCGATCAGCTCGAGAAAGCCGAACTTCGGCTCGAGGTTGATGCTGTACTTGTTCTGTTCGCCCATTGATGATCCCTCATCGAAAAGCGCGCTTTCACTTCAATCAGAGTCACTGAGCGTTCGCGAACGACAACAAAATCCACTTCTGCGCGCTCAATACCTGGAATCTGAAGTGGCCTTCACATTTCCGGCGATATTATGAATCAACGTTTTCCGTGTGTCAAGCCTTGCGCGTGTCGTGCGCACGGGGGGGATGCCCGTGCGAGTCTGACACGTGTCCGGCCTTTCACCGCGGGCCGGGGAGGAGTCGCCAAATACCTGCCGACTTCCCACCGGACTTGACAACACTTCCGTTCTCTGGTATCCTCTTTCGAACGATCCGCCGGCGCCGAATCGGGCGCGCGCCGGCGGTCGCTTGCCGGGCTTGAGCGGGTTTCGCCGATCATGGACCAATTGCAGACAAACGAGCAGTTCATCCGGTTCGCGCTCCAGCATTCGCTCTTGACGGATGAAGAGGCGCGCCGGTGCCGCGACGCGGTTCGCGAGAGCGGACGCAGCGCCACCGAAGTCGTCCTGTCGCTCAACATGCTCAAGCCCGCCCAAATCGAGACGCTCCTCGACGCGATGCGCAAGGCGCCATCGGTCCTCCCGCTCGTACGCGATGCGCACCCGCTGAACCTCGACGACGAGTTCGCGCCGCTCATAGAGGAGGTCGTCGCCGCGGAAGGGCAGCTCATCAACCGCCGCTACAGGATCGTCAGGCTCCTCGGCGAGGGAGGCATGGGCAGGGTGTACCTCGCAGTCGACACGCTCTCCGACGACAGGCAGATCGCGCTCAAAACCATCCAGAAGGAATCCGTCTCCACGATGCTGCTCGACGAGAAGCCGGAAAACGAGTTCAAGCTGCTCGCCGGGCTCAGGCACCCGAACGTCGAGATCGTTTACGACTTCGGCAGGATCCAGGAAGGGCCCGACCCGCTCCGCGAAAGCTACTTCTTCACCTGCGAGCTGCTGAGCGGAAAGGATCTCCTCTTCGCCACCGCGGACATGACCTGGCAGGAGATGGTCCCCCTCATCGTGCAGCTCTGTCGCGGCCTGCAGTTCATTCACACCCATGACCTCGTCCATTTCGACGTGAAACCCGAGAACGTCCTTGTCTGCGCGGAAGACCACGTGAAACTCGTTGACTTCGGCGCCTCGCGCGCGAAGCGGTCGATCCAGGGCACGCCCGCCGTCATCGGTACCGTGCCGTACATATCGCCGGAGGTGCTGAGGTACGACGCGGTCGACCACCGCGCCGACCTGTACGGCCTCGGCGTGACCATGTACGAGCTCTTCGCGCGCGTGCTCCCCTACGACAGCGATTCCAAGACCCGCGTCATGACCGACCATCTCGAGGCGCCGATCCCGCGCGTGCGCAAGGCCGTGCCCGGCCTGCCGCAGGAGATAGAGGACCTCATAACGCGGCTGATGGCGAAGTATCCCGCACAGAGGCCGCCGAGCGCGAACGAGGTGATAAAGGCGTTGAGCCGTATCACGGGCGTCGAATACGAACTCGAGACGAAGGAAACGCTCAAGGGCTACGTCAGCAGCGGCGAGTTCGTCGGAAGGGAGCCGGAATCCGCGTGGCTCAGGAGCCTCTGGCAGAGGGCGGAGAAGAAGGAAAAAGGCGTGCGCATTGCGATAATCTCCGGCGAGTCGGGCATAGGCAAGAGCCGCCTTGCGCGCGAGTTCCGCATCTGGGCGCAGACGCAGCAGGTCGCCGTCGCGGAAGGTAAGGCGAACGAGGGCGCGCCGGAACCGTTCGGGCTGGCCCAGGAAGTGTTCGAGAAGGCGGTCCGCCAGGTGGAGGTCTGGGAACACACCGGCGGCGCTCAGCCCGGACTCATCCGCGCCTACGCGCCCTACCTGAAGGAGATCGTGCCCGCGCTCGCCGAGCAGTACAGGCCCGCGGAGCCGCCTGCGCTCGGCCCCGAGCAGGCGCGCATCCGGCTGCTCGACAAGGCGAGCGAGTTCGTCCTCAAGGGGACGAAGGAAAAGGGGATGATCCTCGTATTTGACGACATCCAGTGGGCGGACGAGATGAGCCTGAGGCTGCTTGAGTTCCTTGGCCGGCGCGCCGGGCTCGGCGTCGAAACCGGCAAGGTGTTCATCGTCGCGACCAAGAGAGAGGGCGAAGAAACCGAGGACCTGAAGAAGATCCTTGACCGGCTCGTCTCCGAGGGCCACGCGGAGGAGCGCGTGCTGAAGGCATTGTCCCGCGACCAGCAGGACCGGTTCATCAGGACGATGTTCGGCGACGAGGCGGGGGTGCTCAAGGAGAAAATACTCGCCGTGGAAGAGAGCGGAAACCCGCTCTTCCTCGAAGAAGTGCTCCGCGGCTGGGTGGACGAACAGGTACTGAAATGGCGACCGTGGGGCTGGGAGGTGGACCGGAAGCGATGGAAGGGCACCGCGCTCCCCGACAGCGTGAAGGAGGTGATCGCCCGCAGGATCCGCAGGCTGGGCCGGACTGAGCGGGGCTGGCTCGACCGCCTCGCCGTCTGGGGCAAGGCGGTGCGCGAAGACGAGATCGATCTCCTGCTGACGTCGAAAAAAAAGACGGCCCGCCCGGCGCGCCCGGACCTTCGCGACCTCATTGAAAGGGGACTCCTCCGCCACGAGCCGAGCGGCGATGTGATGACGTACAGGTTCGCCCACGACCGCGTGCGCGAGATGTCGTGGCAAGCGATGAATTCGGATAGGCGGCGCAGGCTGAGCCTCGATCTGCTGCTGCGGCTGGAGTCTGAAATCCTCGAAGGGAGAAGAAGGAAGGGCGAAGACGTGGAACGCCTTGCGCGGCTCGCGTGGGACGCCGGCGCGAAGGACAAGTACGCGAAGTACGGCGAAGACGCCGCCCGCGATGCCGCCCGGCGTCATTCGCCGGCGGAGGCGCTCGACGCATACAGGCGGCTCCTCGAGACCGAGCTCGCGCCCGGCAAGAGAATCGACGTGCTCGAGAGGATGGGACTGATCTGCACCACGCTGGGCAGGCTTGCCGAGGCGGAGACCGTGTTCAAGGACGCGCTCGCCCGCGCCGTGGAAATGTGGAAGACCGACGTCGTGCCAGATTCGGCCGCCGCAACGGGCAATCCATCCGCGCGGCTCGAGAGCCGGCTCGCCAGCACCTATTTCCGCATGGGCCGGTTCGATGATTCGGAGGAAAGACTCGAACGGTCCTTGCAGCGTATCCGGTCGGCCGGACCCGGGGCGGCGGATCCGCTCGAACACGCCCGCACGCTCATCATCTACGGTTGGTTCAAGGCGAAGCTCCGGTCCCGGATCGCGGAGGGCGAGGAACTCATCAGGCAGGGGATCGAACTCGCGCGGACGCAGGGAGACGCGGGCGAGGAGCTGACCCTCGAAGGGCTCGAACAGCTAAGCGAGGTAGCCTCGCTCCGCGACGACCACACCGACAACGTCGAAGGTTGCACCGCGCGGTTGAGATACTACGAACGGACCGGTGACAAGCAGGGGCAGGTCACCGCGCTCAACAACCTCGGGTCGCGCCACGTGAACGTGGGCGAGATACTTCAGGGCGAGGAGCTGCTGACCCGGGCGCTCAAAATCTGCGAGGAGATAGGCGATAAGTGGCGGATGGCGCTGGTCCTGCGCAACCTCGGCGAGGCGCTGCGCAACAAGGGCGAGCTCGACCGCGCGGCCGAGTGCTGCGAACAGAGCATCTCCATCGCCGAGGAGATGGGCGAGCGGCGGATGCTTGCGCTGGCGCTCTCGGAGGCGGCGAACGTGTACCGGCTGCAGGGGCGGTTCGAGCAGGCGCTCAAGCTCTACGCGCGCGCCACGTCCATTTTCCGGGAGATCGGCGACGAACGGTGCGTGGCCAGGGCATTCTGCGACGTGGGCGATGTCTATTGCGACATCGGCGAACTCGACCACGCGCTCGAAAACTACGGTAAGTGCAAAGCGCTCTGCGAACGGCTCGACCATAAGGTCGGCCTGCGCATGGTCGCATGCAGCATGGCGCTCGCGTTGCAGGAGAAGGGCGACCTTGACGGCGCGCTCAAGGCGCTGCGCGAGCGCGTTGAAAAACCCGGGATCGTCGGAAGGAAAACAGAGACGCGCCTGATGTCGTCCGCGCTCGCGTCCGTGCTTCTTGCCCGCTGCGAGTTCGAGAAGGCTCACCTTGCGTGCGATTCCGCGCTGGTCGCCGCCCGTGAGCTCGGCGCGGAGCTTGCCCGGGTCGGCGACGCGACAGTCAAGGCCGCCACACTGAGGCGACAGGGGCGGTGCAAGGAGGCGCTCGTCATGGCCCGCGATGCGCTCAGGGCCGCAGACCAGGCCGGCCTGCCCGCCGCGCTCCGTGGGAGGATCCGGTTGGAGATCTGTCTCGACGCCGTCGAGCTGGGCGACAACGAGACCGCCGCGCAGACGCTCGAACAGGCGGAACGGCTCATCGGAGACGGCGCCGCGTTTCGGGTGAAAGTCGATCTCGCGGCCGCGCGGGCCCGGTTCGAGGCCGCGTTCGGCGACAAGACCGCCGCGCACGTGTTGTACAACGAGACGATAGGCACGCTGCGCGGCAAGGGATACGTGCTCCGCGCCCGGGAGCTGGAGGAGGAGCTGCGAAGACTCGCGTGAAGCATTGCCGCTTCTTGCGGAATCGCAGCGCGAAGAGCCCGCCATGAGATATGTTCCTGATTTCATTGAGAAGCGATACCGGGCCCGGGACCTCCGCGGCGAGCTCCGGGCCGCCGCCTTGTTCGTCGACATCTCCGGCTTCACTCCCCTCATGGAGACCGCGTTCTCGCTCGGCGAGCGCGGCGCGGAATTCATGAGCCGGAACCTGCGCCGTGTCTTCGATCCGTGCATCAACGCCGTTCTCGCGCGTGGCGGGATCGTCACCGGGTTCGCGGGCGACGGGTTCACCGCAGTGTTTCCCGACGATGACGACGGCTCCCGCGCAATCTCAGCAGCCGCGGGCATCGTCCGGGCGTTTGATGAGATCGGCAGGCAGGATACGCCGGACGGCACGTTCGATTTCAAGGCGAGATGCGGGATCGCTGCCGGGACGATCGAATGGGAGATCGCGATCGACCCGTTCGGCCGATGCGGGTACTACTTTCTCGGTGAGCCGATCGCGACGGCGTGCAGGCTGGTCGGCTCCGCCGCCGCGGGCGAGATCCGGCTCGCGGAGTCGATCCCCGCCGGCGCCCGCGGACTGCTCGTCGCAGGGACCGAAGATCGCATCGAGCAGAGCCGGGACTTCGGGCCGCCAAACAATCCCGAGACCCTCGACGCATTCATCCAGGACGAGATACTGAACCTCGGCAAAGAACCCGAGATCAAGCCGGTCGTCTCGGTGTTCATCCAGATCGACGCGGCGGCCGCGGGCGCGGACGCCCGCGTGCCGGCAATGCAGGGGACCGAATCGGCGACCGCGCGGGGCGAAGACATCGGCCGGATATTGAGCCTCGCGCGCGAACTGGCCGCGCAGCGCGGCGGGACGTTCAACAAGCTCGATTTCGGCGACAAGGGGATGACCATCCTCTGTTTCTTCGGCGCCCCGAGGGCAATCGAGAACCCGGCCCGCGCGGCGCTGGACTTCGTCGAGCAGATGCGTTCGCGCCTGCCCGGTGAAACGCCCGCGCATCCCCGCCTGAAGGCCGGACTCGATTCGGGGCTGGCATACTCCGGCGCGACCGGCGGCGAGTTCAGAAACGAGTGGACGTGCATCGGCGATTGCGTCAACACCTCCGCCCGGCTGATGTCCGCCGCGGATTGGGGAGAGGCGCTCGTCTCCGAGCGCGTCCACGATTCGGCCCGGAAGTTCTTCGATTTCCGCGAGCTCGGATGTCGTCCGCTCAAGGGAAAATCGAAGCCGGAGAAGGTTTTCGGTTTCGAACGATCGATCCCGCGCGCCGGCGCCCTCGTCTACGAGGGCCCGATGATCGGCCGCCGCGAGGAACTGCGGCGTCTCCGCGGGCTGCTGAGACCCGCGGAAGAAGGAAGGTTCGCCGGGCTTGTCTATATCTACGGCGAACCCGGGATGGGCAAGACGCGGCTTGTCCAGGAGTTGCGCAAGGACCTCGAACGCGCGACGCGACCCTGGCACTGGCTCCACCTGCCCTGCCTCGAGCGCGACAGCGGGCTGGGACCGCTGACGAGAGGCCTCGAGCATTTCTTCGCGGTGAGCGCCCTTACTCCCGAAGAGGAGAAACGGCGGAAAGTCGAGAGCCGCGTCGAAGAACTCGCCCGGAACCCCGCCGTCCCGGAAGAGACCCGGCGCGAGCTGACGCGCGCAGTCTCCTTCCTCGGTTCGCTCGTCAATTGCCATTGGCCGGACGGGAGCCCCGCCCCGTTCTCGCTGTACGGGCAGGTCGACGATCCGAAACTGAGACACGAGAACCAGCTCTACGCGGCAAAGGAGCTGGTAAGGGCGCTCGCCCACGAGTCGCCGCTCGTGCTGGAGGTGGAAGACTCGCACTGGCTGGAGCCTTCGACCGCGGAATGGGTAAAGATCATGACGCGAAACGTGCGCTCAGTGCCGTTCGTCGTTGTGCTCACGTCCCGGTTCGGAGAAGACGGTTCGAGGCCGCGCGTGGACGCAGAAATGGACGCGCGCGTCGATGAAATAATCCTGACGGGGTTCGACCAGTCGCAGGCGCGCACGATATTCCTGGAGAAGGCGCGCGGATACGCGAACCCGGCGCCGGAGCTGCTTGACTTCCTCATGGAACGAACCGGGGGGAACCCGTTCTTCCTGGAACAGATGAGCCTTCACCTGGCCACGGGGTGGCGCGGCACGCCGCTGCTCGTAGAGAGCCGGGGCGAAACGAGGCTTATCGGCGAGATGGGCCGCCTGCCCGCCACGCTCGAAGACCTCCTCCTTGCCAGGTTCGACCGGCTCGAGGCGAACCTGCGCGAAGGGCTGAAGTATGCCGCCACACTGGGCGTGCGCTTTTTGAGGACGGTGCTTGAACGCGTCCTGGGCCGGAGCCGCGAGTACGAGGGCGAGCCGGGCGACGTCGTGCCCGGCGCGGAACAGGAGCGGTTGATCGTTGCGGAGAAGTCTCCCCAGGCCGTCCAGCCCGAACGCGGGGCGCGCGGGGTCGAGGCGGACCGCGCCGCGGCCGGGATCCGCCTTGCGTTGCCGGAGTCGGCCGAGGATGCGTACCTGTTCCGGCATGTGCTGATGCAGAAGGCAATCTATCACCTGCCGCCGCCGTCCGTGCGCGCGCACCTCCATAGACTGGCTGCGGAAGTCATCGAGGAGCTCTTTCCCGGCCGGAAGGAGTTCTGCCGCGAGCTCGCCGACCACTTCGGAAAGGGAGAGTGCCTCGACAAGGAGATTGACTACCTGGAGAAGGCCGCGGCACACGCGGCTGAGGACTACAAGAACCGCGAGGCGATCGAACTCTACTCGCGGCTCGTCGACAGATGCCGCGCCCTGCCCGGCAGTGAGCTCCGGCTCGTCAGGGCATTGTATGACCGGGCCAGGGTCTGTGATTTCATCGGCATGTGGGCGGAGGGCGTCCGCGACACTGAGGAGGGGTTGTCGATCGCCGGCCGGAGCGCTGAAGCGGCCGGCGGCGGCGGACAGGCGCGTTCGGCCCGGGAGCTTGTAGTCGGCGGGCAAGTGGCGCTCGCATTCATCTACAGGCGGCACGGTCGAATGGGCGACGCGGAGAGGATCGCGGGTTCGGCGGAACGGCTGGCCGAGCAGATCGGCTTTCTCAAGGGGCGCGCGGCCGCCATGGGCATCACGGGAATCCTGCGCCGGCTGCGGGGCGACTACGTCGGCGCGATGGAGTATCACCGGAGAAACCTCGAGCTCGCCGACAGCATTGGCGATGAATCAGAAATCGCGTCCGCGTTGTTGAACATGGGAATCGTGTGCAGGCTTCAGGGCGATTACGCGCGCGCCATGGAGTACTACGAGCGCACCCTTCGCCTCTGCGAAAAACGCGGCGACAAGGCCGGCAAGGCGCGCGTGCTGGGCAACATCGGCAACGTCTATGCGAACCAGGGCGACCACCAACGCGCCATGCAGTGTTACCGCGCAGACCTGGCGATCGCGGAAGAGCTGGGAAACAAATCGGGTCAGGCCAGCGCCGTCGGCAACATCGGGCTCGCCTACAGGCACCAGGGCGACAGTCAGCGCGCAATGGAATGCCTGCGAAAGAACCTGCAACTCACGGAGGAACTCGGCGACAAGGCCGGGATGGCGCGTGCCATCGGCAACATGGGGCTGGTGTACTGGGACATGGGCGACTATGTGCACGCCATGGACTGCTACCGGAAGGAATTGCGGCTTGCCGAGGAGATGGGCGACAAGGCCGGCAAGGCGCGGACGGTGGGCAACATGGGCAGCGTGTACGCGCTCCAGGGCGACACCGCTCGCGCCCTGGAACATTATGAAGAACACCTCCGCCTGTCGACCGAGCTTGGCGACAGGGCGGGCATTGCGCGGGCCATCGGCAACATCGGCGGTGTTCATCAGAGCCGGGGCGACTACGGCCGGTCCCTGGAGCTCTCGCGGAAGGCGCTGACGATTTTCAGAGAATTGGGGAAGAAAGGAGACGAAGCGCGCGTGCTCGTTGAGATCGGCTTCGCATGCGCCAGGACCGGCGACTACGCGCGCGCGCTGGCTGATGCGGAATCGGGGCTGAGGCTCCTGGAAGAGTTGCAGGGGCGGTCCGAGATGGCGCAAGCGTACGCAGTGCTTGCGGAGGCGCACGCCGGACTGGGCGAGAAGGAGAAGGCCGGGGTCGAGCTGAAGAAGGCCCGGTCCCTGGCGGAGGAGTTCAAACAGACAAATATCCTGCGGGAGATCGAGAGAATAGGCGAGGCGCTTTCCGCAAGGTGCGGCGGTGTCAACACGTGAGACCGGGCCGTGGTGGTCGATTCACGTTTGGAGAGAACAGAGATGACATATCCCGAATGGTCACATCCGGCAAGTTTGCGGCGAGGCTTTCTATGCGCCGTGATCCTTTTTCTGGCCTGTGCGGGCGCGCGTGTGCCCGTGTCCGCCGAGGAGACCGGGCCGGGCGAAGCGGAAAAGCCGCCCGTGCGCACGCTCTGCGACACGTGCACCGCGGAACTGGCGGCGGAGCGGGAGCCGGGCTCGTTCGAAGCCCCGAAGGCCTGCGCCATCTGCAGCCGGGAGAACCTCGATCCGAAGTTCGAAGAGGTCATCTGCCAATCGTGCGCCGCGACCGAGGTGCAGTGCCGGCGCTGTCTTCTATCGCTCGGCTGGCCCGAACACCTCGACAAGATCGAGCCGGTCACGGATCGCATCTACTTCGTCTCCTCACGCGACGGCGAGGACGAGCTGTTCCGGATGGCCCCGGACGGGATGGACGTTCAACAGCTCACGAGGAACGAAAACTCCGATGCGGAACCCGCGGTCTCGCGCGACGGCAGGTGGGTGGCGTTCGTCTCTTTTCGGGGCCAGAAACGCGACCTGTTCATCATCGACGTGCACGGCAAGCACGAGCGCAGGCTGACGAACAGCGAGGCGATCGAGGGCGCGCCGTCGTGGTTCCCGGACAACAAGAAGATCGCGACCACCGTCTGTACGGACCTTGGCGGCGGGAACAAGGAACCGCCGCGCGGGCTCAGCGTGATCCAGCGGGACGGGCAGGGGCTTACGGAGCTGAAGGCGGACGCGCCGCTTGTGAGCTGCTGGAATCCGAGCGTCTCGCCGGACGGTTCGACCATCGTGTTTGCGCATTTCAAGAAGAAAGGCGATCCGGAAGAGATTCTCAAGCGCAGCGGCTCCGGGGCGATCGCGAAGCTGGCCCCGGGGCGTGACCACTACACGCCGAGGTACAATTCCGACGGATCGAAGATCGTATTCGCGTCGACGCGCGACAAGAACTACGAGATCTACATCATGAACGCCGACGGGTCGAGGCACCGGCGCATGACGAAGAACGACTTTCACGACTCGATGCCATGCTGGTCGCCCGACGGCACGAAGGTCGCGTTCGTGCGCATAATCGGCGACGGGAACCAGGACATCTTCGTGATGAACGTCGCCGACTACAAGAAGTCGAACGTCACGAACGACCCCATGGTCGACACCATGCCCTGCTGGCGGTAAAGTGGAGCGCTTCTCCCTCTCCCTTTGGTGCCGCCGGGGCGGCATCCCGACGAAGTCGGGAGAGAGGGCGGGGGTGAGGGACGAACGGACGCCCTGTGGCAAAGGTCGCTCCCGCGGCGCAAACAGAACGCCCTCACCCTAACCCTCTCCCCCTGGGAGAGCGCGGGGGTGAGGGTATGGGGCGGGCAGCTTTTGCTTGACAGAAGCCGGAGCAAACTGCTACAACTGCCCGCACGGCCTCTCAACTCGCGGGAAGGAACGCGTATCATGAACAACTTCGGCGAAAAGGTGAGCTTCATCTGGCAGGTCGCCGACCTGCTGCGCGGGCCGTACCGCCCGAACCAATACAAGGACGTCATGCTCCCCATGACCGTCCTGCGGCGCATGGACTGCGTCCTTGAACCCACCAAGGAGAAAGTACTGGAGAAGCTCAAGAGCCTGCAGGGCGGCAAGGTGAAGAACCTCGACCCCATCCTCTGCAAGGTCTCCGGCGTGCCGTTCTTCAACACGAGCCGTTTCACCTTTGAGAAGCTCAAGGGCGACCCGAACAACATCGCGGCGAACCTGGTCAATTGCATCAAGGGCTTCTCCGGGCGCACCCGCGAGATCATCGAGCATTTCGGCTTCGAGGAGCACATCGCCCGGCTCGACAAGGCGGACCGTCTCTACCTCGTCGTCTCCAAGTTCTGCGAGATCGACCTGCACCCGGACAAGGTGCCGAACATCGAGATGGGCTACATCTTCGAGGACCTCATCCGGCGGTTCAACGAGGCGTCCAACGAGGAGGCGGGCGACCACTTCACGCCGCGCGAGGTAATCCGCCTGATGGTCAACCTTCTCTTCCTGCCGGATGGTGAGGTGCTCACGAAGAAGGGCATCGTGAAGACGCTGTTCGATCCGGCCTGTGGCACGGGCGGTATGCTCTCGGTCGCGGAGGATTACCTCCGCGAGCTGAACCCGGACGCGAGCCTCAAGGTTTTCGGCCAGGACTACAACGCCCAGGCCTACGCCATCTGCGGCTCGGACATGCTCATCAAAGGTCAGAGCCTCGACAACATCCGCTTCGGCAACAGCTTCACCGAGGACCACCACGCCGGAAAGCGGTTCGACTACATGTTGGCCAATCCCCCCTTCGGCGTGGAGTGGAAGCCGGAGGAGGACGCCATCCGCAAGGAGCACGAGGAGCAGGGATTCGGCGGCCGCTTCGGCGCGGGTCTGCCGCGGATCAACGACGGCTCGCTCCTCTTCCTCCAGCACATGATCAGCAAGATGAAGGATCCGAAAGAAGGCGGAACCCGGCTGGCAATCGTCTTCAACGGCTCGCCGCTCTTCACGGGCGGCGCGGGTTCCGGCGAAAGCGAAATCCGCCGCTGGATCATCGAGAACGACTGGCTCGAGGCCATCGTTGCGTTGCCCGACCAGCTCTTCTACAATACCGGCATCTACACCTACCTGTGGATCGTGACAAACCGGAAGGAGAAGAGCCGCCGGGGGAAAATCCAGCTCGTGGACGCCACTACCTTCTTCAAGAAGATGCGGAAGTCTCTCGGCAACAAGCGCAACGAAATCTGCGAATCTCAGCGGGACGAGATCACCCGCTTCTATGGGGAACTCAAGGACCCATCTAGGCGCGATGCAAAGGCAGGCGACGAGCACGTTCGCGTCTTTGGCAACGAGGACTTTGGCTATCGCCGGATCACCGTGGAGCGCCCGCTCCGGCTCAACTTTGCCGTGACCGACGAGCGGCTGGCGCGGCTACGCGAGGCCGGACCGTTCCAGGCGCTGGTGGAAAGCCGCAAACGCAAAGATACCAGGGGCGCGGAAGCGGAGATTGCAGAGGGCCGGAAAACCCAGGAAGCCATCATAGCTGCCCTGCAGTCCCTCGCGTCGAGCGGGCTGCCTGCCCCGCGAAACGGGGCGCAGGCAGGCGTCGTGAAGAATCGTGAGGCCTTCGCGGAAATGGTCAAAAAGGCATTAGACGCCGTTGGAGTGAAAGCGTCCGCGCCCGTCTTCAAGGCCGTCATGGATGCGCTCTCAGAACGGGACGAGACCGCCGATGTGTGCACGGACGCCAAAGGCAACCCTGAGCCGGACCCGGAACTCCGCGACTACGAGAACGTGCCGCTCAAGGACGATGTGGGCGAATACATGAAGCGCGAAGTCCTGCCCCACGTGCCGGATGCCTGGGTGGACGAGTCCAAGACCAAGACCGGCTACGAGATCAACTTCAACAGGTACTTCTACAAGTACGTCCCGCCGCGCCCGCTTGCGGAGATCGAGGCGGACATCAAGAAGATCGAGCGTGAGATCGCCGATATGCTCGGGGAGGTGGAAGAGTGATTCATCGGCAGAAAGTCCTTCTAGCGCTGCTGGGGAAGGCCGGAGGAGAGGCATCACATCTCCATGTTGTGAAGTGGGCATTCATTCTCCGACATGAGACGGCCTCCAGCGGAGGAAACGCGTTCTACGACTTCCTTCCGTATCATCATGGCCCGTTCTCTTTTTGTCTTTTCCAGGAAGTCTCGACGTTGGTCCGGCAGGGGTTTCTCGACGAACCCGACCCAAAGCGCTGGCGAGTCACGTCCGCGGGCACGGATGCCGTAGCGGGAGTTGCGCCAAGCGTACAGCGCGATATCGGGGAGACACTCCTGGGGCATGGCGGAAGGTCTGCCGATTCGCTGACTAAATATGTCTATGAAAAACATCCTTGGTTCACTGTGAAGAGCATCCGGAAACCAAGAACGACGTTGCCGAAGGCTACCTGTGCGGTTTATGCCGCCGGCTACGAGGGTCGTTCCGTGGACAGCTTCTTGAATGGTCTTCTTCAAGCTGGAATTGAACGGCTGATAGACGTTCGAGGCAATCCGGTTTCACGTCGGTATGGGTTTCACAAGTCTACACTTGCGCGGATATGCGGTTTCTTGGGTTTGGATTACGTTCATTTTCCTGCGCTCGGGGTTCCTGCCGATGCGCGAGACTCTCTTGAGACACCGCGAGAGTACGAGAACCTCTTTCGGTTCTACGAGACCCAAGTCCTTAACAGGGCGTCCAAGGAGATTGCCCTCGTCTCCCAACTTATGTCAGGCAGGCCGTCGGTACTCGTATGCGTGGAGACCAATCCGGAGCACTGTCATCGTTCACGGCTTGCGGCGCTGCTCGCGGCACGCACTAGCTTGCCTGTCCGGCATTTGGAGATTCGGCATTGACAAAGAAGACGCTGACCAAGCTGCTTGTCACGGTCATGACCTATCCGCATCCCTCGACGGCGTATCAGGAGTTGGTCTGCGCAGCAGGGATTACCGAGGAGTGCCAATGGGTGCGTCTCTATCCTGTAGACTACCGATACCGACCGAGAAAACAGCGGTTTCACAAGTATCAGTGGGTCGAAGTAGAGTTGGAGGATCGTGGGGAGGGCAACGACAACCGCAAGGAGAGCCGGCGACCGAGCTTGGACACCTTGCGAGTGCTTGGTGAGCCCCTGTCTACCGAAGATGGTTGGCGGGCGCGAAGAGAGGTCATTGACCGCGTTCCTCATCGCACCTTGAACGAGTTGAAAGCGCTCTACGATTCTGATAGAACATCTCTAGGGATTGTCAGACCTTCAAAGGTGCTTGACCTTGAAATCGCTCCCGCAGAACAGGATTGGAAACCCGAGTGGCAGGAGCTTTTTCTGCAACTCAGGCTGTTTGGCGAGTCGCAGAAGCCTCTGCGCAAGTTGCCTTTCGAGTTTCGCTTTGTTTTCGAGTGTCCGGACAGTGACAAGCCTCACACTGCCACGATTCTGGACTGGGAGCTTGGAGTTCTTTTTCTCAAAGAATCAGAGCGACTCCAGTCCGACGACGAGGCAGCCAAGAGTGTGAAGCGGAAATACATGGAGGAGATGTGCTCACCTGAACGCGACACGCGGTTCTTCATGGGGACCCGGTTCCCATTCAACGCGTGGATGGTTCTCGGAGTGTTTTGGCCGCCCAAGACCTATCAGCGAGCAATATTCTGATGAGAGCGCGGAAACCGTATCCCGAATACCGCCCCTCCGGCGTGGAGTGGCTGGGAGGAATCCCGGCACATTGGGAGATTCGCAGGCTGAAGCACGTTTCCAGAGCCAGCTTCAGTAGCGTTGACAAGCATACAGTGGAGGGCGAGCAACCAGTACGCCTCTGCAACTACATTGACGTGTACTACCACGACTACATCACTTCCGAACTGGACTTCATGGCGGCTACCGCCACCCCGGAAGAAATCCGGCGGTTTACGATCAAGGATGGCGACGTACTGGTGACGAAGGATTCCGAAGAATGGGATGACATCGCCGTCCCCGCCTTCGTTGCCGAGCAACTCGAAGGCGTACTCTGCGGCTATCATCTCGCCAAAGTTCGTGCGATATCAGATTGCATGGATGGCAGGTATCTCTTCCGCGCCTTCTCTGCGCGCGGGATAAATGACCAGTTCCGAGTGGAGGCGACGGGGATCACGCGGTACGGCTTAAGTAAGTATGGCCTCGACAATGCCCTGTTTCTTGTCCCGCCGCTGACAGAGCAGCGCGCCATCGCGGCGTTTCTCGACCGCGAGACGGCGCGGATAGACGGGCTCATCGGGAAGAAGGAGCGGCAGATTGAACTCCTCCAAGAGAAGCGCGCCGCACTCATCAGCCACGCCGTCATCAAGGGTCTCGACCCCAACGCGAAGATGAAGGATTCCGGCGTCGAGTGGCTCGGCAGGATTCCGGCGCACTGGGAGGTGGCCCCTCTTTACGCCCGCTACATTGTCCAGTTGGGGAAAATGCTCGACGCAAAACGCATTACTGGAGAACACCTCCTTCCATACCTGCGAAATATTGATGTTCAATGGAATGTCGTGAATGCCGAGAACTTGGATGAGATGGACTTCCATCCCGACGAGCGCAACCGGTACACCCTCAAAGAGGGCGACCTTCTGATATGCGAGGGCGGGGAAGTCGGCCGGACCGCAATTTGGCGCGGCGAACTGCCTGTTTGCGGTTTTCAGAAAGCCATCCATCGGGTGCGTCCACGAACAGACCGCGACCTTCCTCGTTACTTCTACTATGTCATGCGAGCGGCGGCTTGGAGCGGCATTTTCATCGCGCATGGGAATCCCAACACAATCGCCCACCTGACCGCTGAAAAACTGCGCGTTTATCGTTTTGCATTTCCCCCGCGAATTGAACAAGACGCTATCGCTGAATATCTGAATCAAGAGGCCAGTCGGATTGACGCATTGGCCGCCAAGGTCCGCGAGAGCATCGCCACGCTCCGCGAGTACCGGACGGCGCTCATCTCGGCGGCGGTGACGGGAAAGATTGATGTTCGCGGGGAGGCGGCCTAATGGACAAGACACAACTTGAGAGTCTGGTTCGTGAGCTTGTCGCCCTGCCCAAGGAAACGGAATGGGTCGAACGCAAGCACAGTAAGGCCGATCCTGTCGAGATCGGGGAGTATGTTTCGGCGCTATCGAACTCCGCTGCCCTGCATGACAAGCCCTGCGCCTATGTCCTTTGGGGAGTGGACGACAAGTCCGGTCAGGTCGTCGGCACAACTTTCCGTCCCCGCCAAGCGAAGGTCGGCAATGAGGAACTTGAGAACTGGCTGCTGACTCAATTGGACCCACGGGTTGACGTGCGCATCCACGAAGACGAACTGGACAGGAAGCACGTTGTGCTCTTCGAAATCCAGCCTGCATCGCACAAACCCGTGGGATTCAGAGGCACAGAATGGATTCGCATCGGCAGCTACAAGAAGAAACTCCGGGACCACCCCGAAAAGGAACGGGAACTCTGGCGTCGGTTCGACCGGAGACCCTATGAACAAGGCACTGCCAGAGAGGGCGCGACATCTGACGAAGTTCTTGCTCTTCTCGACTACCCGAACTACTTTCGGCTGATCGGGCAACCCTTGCCGGAAAATCGTGCGGCAATTTTGGAGCGACTAGCTTCTGAGAAGGTGATCGCGCCCACCTCAGGCGGCAAATACGACATGAGCAACGTGGGCGCGATCCTTTTCGCGCGAAACCTCACAGACTTCGACCGCCTCGCCAGGAAAGCGCTGCGCGTCATCATCTACAAAGGCAGTGATCGCGTCGAGACGATCAAGGAACAGGCCGGAAGCAAGGGCTACGCCATCGGCTTCGAGGGCGCGGTCTCCTACATTGACGACCAGCTTCCGCAGAACGAGCAGATCGGCCAGGCGCTTCGGAAAGAAGTCCGTACGTATCCTGAAATCGCCGTCCGGGAACTGGTCGCCAACGCGCTCATCCACCAGGACTTCAATGTCACCGGCGCGGGCCCGATGGTTGAGATATTCACCGATCGGATAGAAATATCCAACCCAGGCATCCCGCTGATTGACACGCAGAGGTTCATTGACGAGCCGCCTCAGTCGCGAAACGAGATGTTGGCCGCACTGATGCGCAGAGTCAGCATCTGCGAAGAGCGCGGCAGCGGCATCGACAAAGTGATAGTAGGTGTGGAGCTTTTTCAGCTCCCCGCGCCGGACTTCCGAGTTGCGGGAAACAGCACGGTCGCGGTCCTTTACGGTCCTCGCAAGTTTGCTCAGATGAACCGTGAGGAGCGCGTTCGGGCGTGCTACCAGCATGCCTGTCTTCAGTACGTATCCGGCAAACGAATGACCAATGCATCGCTACGGAATCGTTTGGGCATCAAGGATTCCAGCTACCCCTTGGCCTCCAGTATCATTCGAGACGCGATTTGCGCCGGACGCGTCAAACCGCATGGCCAGGGCACGGGTTCCAGCAGGAGCGCAAGCTACGTTCCATCATGGGCCTAGAAAACATGTGTAAGGCGATGTAGTTGAGCGACGATGCTGATCTTGCAGACCACGCCACTAGATCCTACATGTGGTATAGATGAAGTGCGTGGACACAATATGTAGTGGTAGCGCGTGTTTGTTCAATACTCGCATCCGGTCGCGTTTGTGTAAGGCTATGTAGTCGAGAGCGCGGCAATCGGGAACGAACCACAACGGATAGTCGCATGAATTACGTTCCGTGCGACACAAGACGTTTTGTGTGGCATGGATGCGTCTCAACGAAATCCTCGAGTGACTACCCAGTGCTGAGGTGTAAGTGCCGGGACAGTGTCTTTCTCAATAGCCCAGTGTCGCAACTCTATATTGGTCAAGCAACTATTGTCGCCACGTACGCCAGATTCAGGCAATAGACTGTATGCGAAAACTGACCAAAGTACACTTGACAGGTGGCGGGCTCTTGGAGTGCTCAGTGAGCGCCCCGAAGTGCGCTTTGACTGCACTTGTGGTATGACCGCCCGACATTTTGCAGGGGAGACGCACCGATGCCGAGTCAACACAGGGAGATAGCCTTCGAAACCGCCATCGAGCAACACCTGCTCGCGGCGGGCGGCTACGTGAAGGGCGACCGCGAGGCTTTCGACCGGGTCCGTGCCCTTGATACGGGTGTCTTCTTTGCCTTCGTCCGCGAGACCCAGCCCAAGGAATGGGCCTACCTCCAGAACGTCCGGAAGGAGAAGGCCGAGGAGACGCTCCTCGACGCCCTCTGCGCCGCGTTAGACTCGGACGCCGAAGGGTGCCTCAAGGTCCTCCGGCACGGGTTCAAGTGCTTCGGCAAACTCTTCCGCGCGGCCTACTTCGCCCCCGCAAGCGGTCTCAACCCCGAGACCCAGGCGCTCTACGCAGCCAACCGGCTCACGATCACCCGCCAGGTGCGCTACTCGGAGAAACACGGCGGCACGCTCGATGTTGTTCTGGGCTTGAACGGCATCCCCGTAGCCACAGCGGAGTTGAAGAACCCGCTCACCGGCCAAACCTGGCAGAACGCCATCCACCAATACAAGACCGACCGTGACCCGAACGACCTCATCTTCCAGTTCAGGAAGCGGACGCTGGTGCACTTCGCCGTTGATCCGGACGAGGTCTACATGACGACTCGCCTTGCCGGGAACTCCACGCACTTCCTGCCCTTCAATAAGGGGAACGGCACCGGCGCGGGTAACCCGGAGAACCCGCACGGGCACAAGACCGTCTACCTCTGGGAGGAGGCCTGGCAACGGGACAGCTTCCTCGATATCATCGCGCGGTTCATCCATATCCAGGTCGAGGAGAAGCGGTTGGGCGGGAGGACGGTGAAGAAGGAGACGATGATCTTCCCTCGCTACCACCAGCTCGACTGCGTGCGGAAGCTCGTGGCCGACGCACGATGCGCCGGCACGGGCGTGAACTACCTCATCCAGCACTCGGCCGGAAGCGGCAAGTCGAACTCCATCGCATGGCTCGCGCACCGGCTCGCCAACCTCCATACCGAAAAGGACGAGAAAGTCTTCGACTCCATCATCGTCGTTACCGACCGGCTCGTCCTCGACCAGCAGTTGCAGAACACCATCTACCAGTTCGAGCACAAGCAGGGCGTGGTGCAGAAGATTGACGAGGACTCGACCCAGCTCGCACAAGCGCTCGGCTCCGGGGTGCCCATCGTCGTGACCACGCTTCAGAAATTCCCGTTCGTGACGGAGAAGATCGGCGACCTGCCGAAGCGGAAGTACGCGGTCATCGTGGACGAGGCGCACAGCTCCCAAGGCGGCGAGTCGGCGACGGAACTCAAGAAGGTACTTGCCCGCAAGACCATCCAGGAAGAGGCCCAGGCGAAGGCGGAGTCGGAGGGTCTGCCGGACTACGAGGAGGAAATCCTCAAGACGATGGCGAAGCGCGGGAGGCAGCCGAACATCAGTTTCTTCGCCTTCACTGCCACGCCGAAGTACAAGACGCTTGAGGTCTTCGGGCGTCCAAGTGTGGACGGAAAGCCGGTCCCGTTCCACCTCTATAGCATGCGGCAGGCCATCGACGAGCACTTCATCCTCGACGTACTCAAGAACTACACGACCTACAAGCGTTACTACCGGCTCATCAAGTCCATCGAGGACGACCCGCAGGTGGACAAGAAGAAGGCAGCACGGGCCTTGGCGCGGTTCATGAGCCTGCACCCGCACAACATCGCACAGAAGACCGAGGTGATGCTCGAACACTTCCGCCACT
>JAVHLO010000019.1:16215-18508 GCA_031082105.1 Planctomycetota bacterium | reverse complement strand
TTATACCTCATGAACTCCTTGAATTCAACCAACCGGCACCGGGCTATATCGAGTCCCTGTGCCTGGCTTCCTTCTTGTTCTTCTTGCGATACTCGATCTTCGGCGGATTGTCTTCGTCCTGCTCGATCCTGAACTCGAACCGGGGACCGCCTTCTCCCTCGAAGAACTCCATCCCAGGACCTTCTTCGCCGGGCTGGATGATCTTCTTGAAGAACATCCTGTCGGCAGTTTTGTTCTTCCCGGCTCCGCACGGGCAGCATTTCTCGGCTTCGAATTCGCGGCCTGGCTCGCCTTCCAGCTCGATCTCGAAGCAGCCGTCCTCCGGGCCGCCCATGTGTTCGATCGGCGCAACGAAGGGCTGACCCTCATCGGAGTCGGCGAACACTTCAACGCGGACCTCGCCCGGGAAAGCATCTCCTCCGCCGAAGCTCCGGACGATTTTCCTCTGTCCTTTCGCGAACGGGGCCTCGACCGGCTCCTCGAAGAGGAACGCGTTGCCCTCGCCCTGCGGCGGGGAGACGACCATCATGCGTCCTTCTTTCATTGGCATGGCTTCGTCCGAGTGGCGCATGATCATGCGCTTCTCAACACGGACACCGGGCTTCTGTTCACCGCCCATCAGGCAGTGCGGCTTGCGGCCCGCGCCCTGCTTTCCGCACTTGCAGCCCGCCGGTCCACCCTGCTTTCCGCACTTGCAGCCCGCCGGTCCACCCTGCTTTCCGCACCTGCATCCTGCCGGCCCACCTTGCTTCCCACACCGACATCCCGACGATGTTCCCTGCTTACCATGACCTTTGAACATCTCATCGAGCCCGAACGAGTGGCAAGGCTCTTGGCCGTCGCCGGGTCCACCGAGGAGCATCTTGATTCGACGCGGCTGCTCGCCCTTGCGCGCATCGCGCTGCATGCCGCCACCATGACACTGACAGCCGCAGCCTTCGCGCATTCCCTCGCGTGAGCCCTGCGGTCCCTCAAACTCCTGCACGTTGTGAAACATCGGGATTCGCTTCAGGACATCCGGCGGGACGAACTCGCCGATGGCCTTGTGGATCTGCTCCATGCCCGGCCCCTCGGACTCCCATATCGCTTCCATGGGCCCGCCCATCTCCTGCCCCCAACCGCTACCCTCACCGAACCGCTCAAAGAGCGGCGCGATGAACCGATGCAGCGTATCCAGCATCTTCTCCGGCTCGAATTTATGCCGGAAGAAGGTGTTGCCGCGCTTGTCCTGGATGGCAATGTACAGATCCTCGCCGCCGCTGAACGTGTGGACCGCCTCCAGCGCGGACTCGAGTTCGCTCAACAATTCAAAGCCGCGCCTCTCAGGTTCATTTTCTTTTCGCTTGTCCTGCTTGGCGGGCTTTTTCTTCTTCTTCTTGTCGTCTCCCTGCGGCTTGCGGTCGCCGAAGAGCAACTCCGACAGGTTGGACGGAACGGGCAAGGCCGACACGAACGACAGCCGTCCCGGCGCAAAGGGGGCAATCGAGTAGCGCGGAGCGACGCCGATCTTCACGGACTTCGTCAGGCGCTTTCCCTCGCGCACCAGTTCGACTTTCACTTTCTTGCCGGCATTCTGCTCTCCGACCAGTGTGCGCAGGTGATCCGCTGATTTCACCTTTACTCCGGCGAAGGCAACGATGAAGTCGCCGGGCTCAAGCCCCGCCGCCTCGGCGGGCGATTCGCCGACGATCTCCTCAATGAACACTCCGCCTTCCTCAGGCAGGTCCAGTTCGTTCCTCGTTTCCTCATCCGGATCCGTGGGCACGATCCCCAGCCACGGACGCTCCTCGTCCACCACGACCGGCTTCTCGACCTGGACGGACTTCTTCGGCTGCACCTTCGTCTCGGGTTTCACCGGCTTGACGACGATCATCGGCTGGTTCTCGCCCTCAGGCTGAAGCCACATCTCCTCCTCGTGAATCACGTTCTTGGAGGACGACTTCTTGAGCTGCTTCTCGAGCTCCTCGACGCGCTTCATGAGCTTCTCGTTCGCGGCCTGAAGCCGTTCCATTTCCTTCTTCACTCCCACGAACCTCGTGGCGGCCTCCGCGCCGAGCTCCTGCAGCTTGCCTGCGACTTGGTCTTCCAACTGGCCCTGGAAGCTCTGCTGAAGGCGCTTCGCAAGCTGTTCCAGGTGCGGCTGGACGGCTTCGCGGATCTGCGCGAGATCCTGGCTCTGTTCCTCGAGGTTATTGAGCCGCTTCTCGAACTGCTCGATGATCCCGCGGAACCGATCGCCGGGCCGGCCGGGCTGCGGGTGGCGGCGATGCTGGGGATCACGCTGGCGCCATCA
>JAVHLO010000019.1:0-16205 GCA_031082105.1 Planctomycetota bacterium | reverse complement strand
CTGGTTCACGCGCGTGTGAGTCTCGTCTTCGGCTTCCTCGCCTTCCTCGGCTTCCTCGCCCTCCTCGGCTTCCTCGCCCTCCTCGGCTTCCTGCTCACCCTGCCCCATCATCCCCTCGAAGAAGTCGCGCAGGCGGTCCATGCCGGGCGCCTGTTCGGCCGCGCCCTCTTCGCCTTCCCCGCGCATCTTGCCGAGGAAGTCCATTATCTTGCTCAGGTCGAGACCTTCGCGGCGGGGCTCAGCGCCTTCCTCGCCCTCTTCGCCTTCGCCCTGCTCGCCGAACATCTGACCGACCATCTCCATCGTGCGCTTGCCCTCGTCGGAGCCCATCCACTTCTGGACGCCTTCCATGAGCTTGCCGAAGTCGGGACCTTCGCCTTCCTCACCCTCTCCGCCGCCCATGAGGCCGCGCAGCATCTCGCCGAGATCGCCGCCCAGCGGATTCGCCTCGGCATCTTCGCCCTCGTCTTCATCCTCGTCTTCTTCGTCGTCGGCATCCTCGTCGCCTTCCTCGTCCTCGTCCTCCTCTTCACCTTCTTCATCCTTGCGTTCGCCGAGCATCTGGTCAACGAACTCTGCAATGGCCGGCGCAGTTCCCTTGCCTCCCTGCTTTGCAGCGCTGTCAAGGAACTTCTGCGCCTGCTCTCTTATCTGCTCGGGGGTCCGTTTGACGGGTGCGTTCTTTCGGACCGGAGGTTGCTCGAACTTCACGCCGCCCTTCCCCTCGGGCGTGACGACCTTCGCCGTGGCGGTAACGGTCTTGGGCATCGCGCCCAGCACAACCTGGACATCGATGGGTTTCTTCTTGCGGACGATGCCGACCTTCACCTTGGCTCCGGCCTTCTTGTCCGTCATGAGGGACTTCAAGTCCTCGATCCCGCCGACCTTGCCGTCACCGATCCGGACGATAATGTCACCGGCCTCGAGTTTCGCTTTCTGAGCCGGGCTGTCCGGGACGACCCTGACGATCGCGAGTCCCTCATCCTCTTTCAGACCGAGCTGGGCGCGCGTCGCGTCCGAGACCTCCTGCAGTTCGACGCCGAGCCAGCCTCGCTCACCCTCGCCGGCGGGCTTGGCCGTCTGCAGGGCTTGTTGCTTGCACTTCTCACATTTTTCGTCATCGGGCATCGTGCACTCGCCACCGTCGCCAGGGCACTTGCCGCAGCCCGATTGTTCCTGTGCGACCACCGGCGCTGCAGCAACAACGAGCAGCAGCAGTGCCGCCACCAGGGCCACGATCGGCTTCAACCTCTCCATACGACCCCCTTGTTCAAACTGGGACATGAAACACGGAAAAACACAAGGACTGTAGAATCCTGCCGAAATTGTGATGCTTTGACAGCATTATACGCCTGGCTGTCGGGAACGTTTGAACGGAAAGCGCGCGAACGAGAACCTGTCAGACTCCCGCCGTAAGTCGTCGCGGGCGCATGTTTTCGCGTCATTGCGAGTCTCAACGAAGCAATCGCAACGGCACTATCCGAACCCATTCATGAAATTCGATTCCTGTCATGCCCCGACGCGTCGGCGGATGACAGTCTGTCGATGCTTTTCCTTGATTCGCGAACAACGCCGGCCCCGGGTCGGACTGGAGGTGATTGCCCTACTGCGGCTCGCAATGACATGTGTGCTTCTGTACGAGGCAAAGGCGACTGACTGGCGGAGAGCCATGATGACAGGCGGTCGATCTGCCTTCGAGCCGCTTGACCGACATCGGCTACCGCAGTCTGCGATGGTACCTTCGTCTGGACGGCGGGACACGTGGCTTCTCCGCCCTGGTGGCCGGCTTGGGCTGACCCTGGGGCGAGGCCGCAAGCGATTGCACCAGCGCATCGAGGTCCGCTCTGAGAGAGGCGGGATCCTGGTACCGGTCTTCCTTCCGCTTCGCAAGCATCTTGAGGACGATCCGCTCGGCGTCTGGCGGGACGAGCGGGTTCCGCTGTCGAGGCGGGACCGGGATCTCGACGATATGTTTCCTTATCACCTCCGCGGCTGTGGTGGCCAGGAACGGGGGCGAGCCCGTGAGCATGTGGTAGTACGCCGCCCCGAGCGAGTAGATATCGCTGCGAGTGTCAATTTCCTTTTCGCCTCTGGCCTGTTCGGGCGAGATGTAGCTCGGCGTGCCGAGAGCGCCGGAGCGGTTGCTTTCGGCGTCCCCGGCGCTGAAGGCGAGCCCCAGGTCGCAGAGTTTTGCGCCCCCCGACTTGCTCAGCACTATGTTCCCCGGCTTGATATCGCGGTGGATAATCCCATGCTTGTGCGCGTGTTCAAGAGCGCGCGTGATATCGAGCACGATCCTGCTGGCCCGCGACGCATCGAGCGCGCCGCCGCGCTGGATGATGTCGCTCACCTTGTGCCCGTCCAGGTATTCCATCGAGAAGTAGTATGTGCCGGCATCCTCGCCGGCATCGTATCCCTGAACGATGTTGGGGTGGTTCAACCTTCCGACCGCGCGCGCCTCGCTGACGAACCGCGAGGAGATCTCCGGTTTCGCTGCGCATTCCGGGTAAAGTACCTTGATCGCCACGAGCCTGTCCATACTGAGCTGCAACGCACGGTAGACTACACCGAAGCTGCCCCTGCCCAATTCGGAAAGCACCTTGTAGCCGTGTATCTTCGGAAGCGGCCCCGACGTGGCAGAAGTCTTGTCGCGCCGGACACGGATCGTCTGGTCCCTTTCTTCAAACCGCTGCAGGATCGCCGTCTCGTTGAGCGCCTCAAAGTCGCCGCCTGCGCCGATGGGTTGCGTGTCCGTGCCGTGCTGGCACGGCGACCGCGGCGGCGGCTGTTGCCCGGACGGTACGCTCGCCTCCTTCTTGGGCGGGATGATCTCCGAAGTCCGTTTGATCGGTTTGAACCGCAGGTCGGAAGGCATCTCGAAGACGCCGCTCGACCCGTGCCTGATGACGACCAGCCCGCCGCACTTCCTGCAGGAATACTTGGCCTCCTTCGCGGAAGGCGGCAGCTTGTAGGCCGTCCCGCACGAACTGCATTTCACGATCTTCACGTCGCTCATGCGCACACCTATTTCTTCTTGAGCCGAATCTCTATCTGCTCGCTGTTATCTCGACGGTAGTTGTTATACCAACGCCGCAGAATCTCCTTGTCCGGAAGATTGATATCCAGGTCGGCGATGACCGTCTTCTTGACGGAATCATACGGCTCGTTGGAGCCTTTAATCCTGCCGACGAATCTGATGACGTGGATACCGAGCGGCGTCTTCACGAGATCGCTGAGATCGCCCGCCCTCTGGAGGGCGAACGCCGCGCGATCGAATTCGAGCCCCAGCGGGCTCGCCCCGAGAACGAACGGATCAAGCTTCCCTCCGTGACGCGCGGTCAGGTCGTCGACGGACGATTCCTCGGCCAGCTTGGCGAAGTCCGCGCCAGCCCGGGCCTTTTCGAGGACGGCGTTCGCCGCTTCTTCCGTGTCCACCAGGATATGCTGCACCTCGACCTTGTCGCGCACGAGGTTCTCGTATGCGAACCATCTCTCGAGGATCATCTGGTTGGCGAAATTGGCGTTTGTTCTCAGGAGTTCTTTGAACGAATCCAAGTCATGCCCCTGCAGGCTCAGGAAGGCCTCGAGCGTGACCTTGTCGCCGTACTGATCCTGGAATTCGCTGCGATGCAGCGCTATTTCCTGTTCGATCCGCCGTTCGATCTCCTCCGGCGTAACGGAGATTCCCAATCGGGTCCATTCCTGCTTCACGAGCACTTTGGTCGTCAGGTCTTCGAGCATCCCTTCGCCGTGGACGGCGAGCAGCTCCGCAAGCAGATGGCGCATCAGCACCTGTTCGCCTTTGACTACGGCCACGACATCGTCCAACCGGATACTATCCGGCGCGATGTCGAAGGCGTCCGTGGCGTCCGTGGCTTTCGTGGCCTTTTCGTCCGGTTTCGTGGAATCCGCGCCTGATTCGGTCTCATCCGGAACGCAGACGGGATTGTCGGTCACAGGCGCCGAATCCCGCGGCGATGTGCTCATAATCGGCTCGGCAGCGCCCTCGCGGGGATTGCCGCCGTCGGGCTCACCGGCATTCGAACCGCGGGCGCCATTGCTGCTCTGACATCCGGACCACGCGAGCACGAAGATGAGCGCCGCAGCTATCGATAAGGATATGCGTCGGTGAAAAATCAAGCCCCACCTCGATTCGTCCGGGCCGCTGCGCAGGTCGACGGCTCATGGTAGCGACTTCAGTCGTTCGACAGACCAGCGGCTGAAGTCGCCACCAGGGACTCGCCTTCCTGTGCAGAGGATCTTAGCCGGAATCGTCCATGCAGGTCGATTCGCCGTCATTCCCCCGACCGCGGTCGGGGGAATGACAGGCTGTCGATGCTTCTCTTTGATTCGCGAATAGTGCAGGCTACACCTAGGACTTTACACGTCGCTGGCCGTCCATCTCTTTCAGTATCAGGATCAACTGCGTCGTGTCGAGGGCGCCGCTCTCCAGGAGGATCAAGCCGATCAGTTTACGCCTCTCGCCCTTCCGGTCCGCTTCGGCCTGAGCCGCCAGCGCCTTGTCGACGTCCGCCTTCTGGGCGAAGCCAAGCCTTACCGCGATCTCGCCAAACAACTCGTACTCAGCCATGGAGACACGCTCCTGTTTGCTGTTCCGCCACACGCCTGAACCGTCGCGGGCGGCCGACACTGTTGCTTATAACATTTCCCGCACGCTCAGTCAACCAAAGCACGCGTTGCAGGTCACCATTTCATCGGGGTCTGCCAAGCCGCCTTCAGCGCGGAAACGGAATCCTCAACGACAGTTCCACCGCCGAGACCGATGAACTTCACGGTTCCGCCGGCCTTGGTGCTCCCCACGCGCGCGAATGCGCAGCCGGCCATCGCTTTTTCGAAGGAAGCCGCCCGCCGCTCCTCGACCTCAACGAGGAACCGCGAATTCGATTCCGAGAACAGTATCACGCCGTCATCGGCCGCATCTTTTTCACGCAGCACGGAGGCAAGGCAAATCTCAACGCCCACGCCGCCCGCAAAGGCCATCTCGGCCGCGGCAACCGCGAGCCCGCCCTCGGAGAGGTCGTGACACGACCTGACAAGCCCGGCGAGGATCGCGCCGTGAAGCGATCTGAAACTCCGGAGAGCCGCGGCGGTGTCGACAACCGGCGCCCTGTGCGTGTCCACAACGCACTCCGGCCCGGCGACCGCCGCGTACTGCGACCCGCCCAGCTCGGCCCTCGTCAGCCCCACGACGTACACCGCGTTGTCCGCCTTCTTGAAGTCCATCGACACGCATTTCTTCACGTCGTCGACGACCGCGATTCCCGAGATGAGAAGCGAAGGCGGGATCGAGATCATTTTCTCGCCCTGCCCCTCCTCCTTCACCCGGAACTCGTTGTTGAGACTGTCCTTGCCGGAGATGAACGGCGTCCCGTACGCCTTTGCGACGTCGTAGCACGCGAGCGAGGCGCGCACCAGCCCGCCTAGCGTCTCGGGCCTGCGCGTGTTGCCCCAGCAGAAGTTATCGAGCAGCGCCGTGCGGTCGACGCTGCCGCCGACGGCGACGATGTTGCGGACCGCCTCGTCGATCGCCGACGCGGCCATCAGGTACGGATCGATATCGCCGTACGCGGGGTTCATTCCGCAGCTTACCGCGATCCCCCTGTCGGAGCCGAGCACGGGCCTGACGACGCAGGCGTCGCCGGGCCCGTCGTTCTGCGCGCCGACGAGCGGCTTGAGCGAGCTGCCGCCCTGCACCTCGTGGTCGTATTGCCTGATGATCCACTCCCGGCTGCACGTGTTCCACGAGCCGAGCATGCGGCGGAGCAAATCGGCGAACCCGGCGGGCGCGGCTTTCCGGCCGGACTGCGTCTTCTTCCCCGCCGGCGATTCGGTCCGCTCCGGCGCGCGCCAGACCGCATCCGCGCGGAACCGCGGGACGCCGTCATGGAGAAAATCCATGTCGACCCTGCAGACCTCTGCGCCTTCGTATCGGAGGACGAGCTTCTTGTCGGAGGTGAACCTGCCGATCGGCGTGGTCTCGACGGCCTCGGAATTGAACAGGTCGAGCAGCCTCTGGAGCTTCTCGGGCGGGACGGCAAAGACCATCCGCTCCTGGGCCTCCGAGATCCAGATCTCGACGGGGCTGAGCCCGACGTACTTCAGCGGCACCTTTTCGAGCTCGACCTCGGCGCCGAGGTCCGCGCCCATCTCGCCGACCGCGGAAGACAGGCCGCCCGCGCCGCAATCGGTCACTGCGTTGTAGAGGTCGAGATCGCGCGCCTGGATCAGCGCGTCCGTGACCTTCTTCTCGGCGATCGCATCGCCGATCTGGACCGCGCCGCCGGAGATGACCTCGGATTCGGTGGTCAACTCGACGGACGAGAACGTCGCGCCGTGGATGCCGTCGCGGCCGGTGCGCCCGCCGGCTACGACGACGATGTCGCCGGGTTTGGCGGCCTTGAAACACTTGTCGCGCGGCATGACGCCGATGTTGCCGACGTAGACGAGCGGGTTTGCGAGATAGCGGTCGTCGAAATATACCGCGCCGCTCGCGGTCGGGATGCCCATCCTGTTGCCATAGTCACGGACGCCGGACACGACGCCCTTCATGACCCGCTTCGGATGGAGCACGCCCTTGGGGAGCGCCTGCGCCGGGAAGTCCGGGGGCGCGAAACAGAAGATATCGGTGTTGAGTATCGGCTTCGCCCCGAGTCCACAGCCGAGTGTGTCGCGGATGACGCCGCCGATCCCGGTGCCCGCCCCGCCGTAGGGCTCTATCGCCGACGGGTGGTTGTGCGTCTCGACCTTGAAGCAGACCGCGTTCTTGTCGTCGAATTCTATTATGCCTGCGTTATCTTTGAAGACCGAGATGCACCATGGCCTGTTCAACTCGCGCGTGACACGCATGACGGTCGATTTCAAGAGGTTGTCGATCGTCTTGCCGTCATAATTAATAATGCCTGTCAGCGTCTTGTGCTTGCAGTGTTCGGACCAGGTCTGGGCGATCGTCTCGGCCTCTACGTCGGTCGGGTTTCGACCGAGCTTCTCGAAATGGTCCGCCACGGCGCGCATCTCTTCGAGGTTGAGCGACAGGACATAGCGTCTGCTCATCTCCACGAGCTGCTCATCCGTGGCGCCGAGGAAAGGCAACTCGACGCGGGCGAACCTGTACGGCCGGCCCTGGGGCAGGTGGTCCAGGGCGAACTGGCCGAAGAAGAACTCGTCGACGACCTCGTTGGCGATCGCCTTGCGGACGAAGGTTTCGAGCGCAGCCTGTGCGAGCGCGGGCCGAACATCGATGCGGCGTCCGGTCTTTGCCCTGGTCACCGCTAGCCCCATGTCGCGGCAGCCCTTCAGCACGCTCGCCTCGACGGGGTCCATGACGCCGGTCTTGCGGAAAACGTGAATGGCCGCGCAGCCGGCCAAGGGTTTGACCTTCTCGGCGGAAGGCGCAACGGAGTACTTTTCGGTGACGGGGTCGGCGAGGAGTCCCGCGGCAATGCGGGTGACGTCTTCACGGCTCAATTCGGATTCGAGCAAGTAGACGTACTCGCACCTGACATCTTCGATTCCCGTGATGCCGAGGTCGCGCGCGTCGGACATCATGGCCGCCCCTGCGGGGTCGGCGATGTCATCGCGGAGAGCAACGCTGATTCGCCAGAGCATGGAACGGAAGCCAAAACGGGGCGCAACAAGAACCGGTCCGAGGGTTTGGAACCACCGAACAACCGACACGATTTCGGCTGCGATTATACACGCCGGTGCAGCGGATGTCAAGCGCTTGCCGGACGGTGTGCGCGGGCACGGTGTATGGGCGATCCAGGAGCGCCGGCATCTCTGCCGACACGACCGCTCCAATCTGGGAACGCCGGCATCTGGGAGCGCCGGCATCCTGCGGGGCGCACGGGAAAGCGCTTTCCACAAAGTTCCGGTTCGACGGGAATCCTGACCCGCGCGGTTCGGGCGAACTACCGCTACTCGCGGTATGCCCCTCCGGAGCGCACCGCGAAGCGCCTTCCATGAAGTTCCGGCACGACCAGCGTCCTGATCCACCCGGTGCGCAATGCACCGCATGCGGCACGGTCCAGCACAGAGCTCACTTCAAACATCGCAACGCACGGTGCGGACATCATCTGTGGGCGCTTCGACTTCTACCCCGGTCATGTCTGGAGTACGTCGCAAGCCGCCATGCACACAGGGCGGTTCCAACCGCCCCGATGCGCCGGGGCGTCGAAGGTCGCGCGAGAGCGCCCTCGGACTGCCCCCCCAGAGCGCCACAAATCATTTCACGAAAACCTGAAACATTTTTCTTGACAAACGCGGGGAAATCTGTATAATATTCGGTGTAGACAAGATCAGGACATCGCTGACAGGGAATTATGGGGAGTGAAGAAGCGGTTGACCGTGACACGACAGGGCTTGGCGGGTCTTCCAGCGAGTCCATGACGGCAAAATAAATGTTTCACAGAAACGTGAAATTTCCTTGACAAAACGCCGTGCCTTCGATATAATGACACGTGAAAAGGATGAAAAGGCGCGATCAGGAATACCAAGTAATAATAAGGATTTTTAGCCGTCCCTCCCTTTGCCTTGAGCAGGCAGGTGGTGCTCGCCTACGGCGGGTGCCCCTGCCTTGCTCATTTAAAGGCTTTTGAGGCGACCCGGTTTTCGGTCCTGCAGGCAAGCGGTTACAGGCTCCGGCGGAAAGGACCGCGATGCGACTCTTGTGTGTTAACGGAAGCCCGAGGCAAGGGGGCAATTCGGAGGCGCTGCTGCGTGAGGCCATGAAGGGCGCGCAGGCCGAGGGGGCGCGCACAGTCAGCGTCACCCTCAACAGTGTGCAGATCAGGCCCTGCCAGGGTTGCGAAGAATGCAAGGTAGCGGGAACGTGCAGGCAGAAGGACGGAATGCGCAGTCTCTACTCGAAGATCGACAGGGCCAACGGCATCATCCTTGCCGCGCCGGTCTACATGACTCACCTGTCGGCGCAGACGAAGCTGTTCATCGACCGGCTCTATTCCTATATCACGTCCGATTTCAAGTCGCGCCTGGCGGCAGGCAAGCGCGTTGTCCTGATCACCACGCAGGGCGAAGAGAACGCGAAGACCTACGCCGGCGCCATGCGGACGCTCTCCACGGTCTTCGGCTGGCTGGGCTTCAAGGTCACCGGCAAGCTTGTCGCCACCGCCCTGGGCCCTAGAGGTGACGCGCAGAAGAGGAAGGCGCTGCTGAAGCGGGCGTTCGACCTTGGCCGGAGGCTGGCGCGGCCCGCCGCGAAAGGCCCCGCGAAGTAGTCTGCGTCACACCGCCTTTGCAGCCACAGCCGCACAGCCGTTGCCAATGCAACCACAGACCCGCAACCAAAACGAACCGCAAAGCACGCAAAGAGCGCAAAGCAAAGAGAGCTCAGCGGGGCAATTGACTTTCGCGCTTTGCGGGCTTTGCGGTGAACAAGTCTTGTCAAAAGAACAAACTTCTGTCGGATTGTAGTACAGAGACGACAAGGGTTATCGGTTCTCTGTCCGCGAGGCGTGGCGCATGCAAGTCGAGCTGCACCTCTTGAAGGAACGGCCCCGCTCGGAGCGGAGCGTTCCCAGCGGATGGACCGGCCAGGCCGTTCGGCTCACACCTCACATCGGACGGTGTTCCCTTCCGGCGCAACACCGTTGACCTTCGCGAGCATATCCTCCGTGCGCGACTCGTACCCTTTCCTGCCCATCAACGCGAACGTGGCGACCTTGCTCTCCGCCACGCCGGGCTGGTCGAACGTGTTCACGTTGTAGAGTTTCCCCGCAACGGCCGTCATGAACTCGAAGAGCATTATGAACGCGCCGACGATCCGAGGCGAGACCTCGGAGAACATGATCGTGTAGTTCGGCCTGCGGCTCTCGAGCAGCGAAAGCTCGGTCCCGCGCTTCTCCGAGCGGATCAGGTGCGACAGCTTCTTGCCGCCGAGGAACGCGGTGTTCTCGTCTTCAGGGAAGAGCGCCGGGAGGTTCACCTCGTTCCTGAACGACTCCACCTCGAGGAAGACGATCAGCTTGTCGTGCGGTCCCTCGTTGAAGAGCTGCAACTGCGAATGCTGGTCCGTCGCCCCGACCGCGGTGACTGGCGTGGATCCGACATTGACCACCTTCTTTTCGAGGGAGAGCTTCTTCCCCAGGCTCTCGGCCCAGAGCTGCCTGAACCATTCGGCGAGGTCCTTGAGCGCATAGGCATAGGGCATCGTGGCGAGGACGTTCTTGTGCTTGGCCGTATCCATGAGGTAGTTGATAACCGCGCAGACGCAGGCGGGGTTCTCTGCCGGTGCCGCGGAACTGCAAAGAGAATCCATCGCGCCCGCGCCGGCCAGTACCTCCTTGATGTTGATCCCCGCGGCGGCCGCAGGCAGCAGGCCGACCGGGGTAAGCACCGAGAACCTGCCGCCGACCCTGGGCGGGACATCGAACGTCGCCAGGTTCTCGCGCCTTGCAAGCTGGCGCAGGAACCCCTTCTCAGGATCGGTGGTCAACACGACATGGTCGCGCCACCGGTCGCCCACGGCCTTCTTCAGCAGTTCCACGGCGCTCAGCATGGCCGCGAGCGTCTCCGTCGTTTCGCCGGATTTCGTGACCACGTTGAACATCGTCTCCTTCGGCGAGAGGAGGTTCATGAGCGCGCCGGTTTCCTCGGGGTCGACATTGTCGAGCACGAAGACGCGCGGGCTCTTCCCCCGTTTCTTCTTCGGGAGCAGGTTGTAGAACGGCGGCAGGAGCGCGCTGTACACGGCCTTGGCGCCGAGCGCAGAACCGCCGATACCGAGCACAACGAAATTCTCGATGCCGTCAAGTTTCCGTTCCACGAACCGCCCGATCGCCTCGACTGTCCCTTCCTGGCGGGGAAGGTCGAGGAACGCCAGCCCCCCGGTCGCGCGCTCCGAGGCCATCTCCTCGAGCAGCCGGCCGCTCCGCTTGAGACGGACCGAGAGTTCCTGCTCAGTCAGCCCATGCTCCGGCCCGACGGCATTGGAGGTAACGTTCTTGTAGTCAATCGTCACTGTGGCCATGAAAATCTCCTCGCAACCAGAAACAAGACGCGACAAGTACTCTCGGACCATACGCGCCCTCACGCGGGACGCTCTTCGGACGCTTGGATTCCGGAACCTGGGTCCAACTCCGAAGGAACGGCACTCCGCTGCGGCTTCGTGCCTTACTACGAACTGCGCTACGCGGACAGGCTGCCAGTCCTCCGAATCGCCAACTCCAGAATAAGCAGGAACGGCACGATGGCAAGCAGGCCGCCCCGCAAGCCGATTCGGCCGCCCTGGACGAACCGCGCGGGCGCCGGCTCAAGCCCGCCTGCTGTCTCCAACGGCACGACGTTTACTCCTGCGTCGCCGGCGGCCTTGAAGAACCGCTCGCCCAACGCGTGCCACGCCACCTCCGGCTCGTGCGGAACCGCTATGCCGATGAGACTCCCCGACCTCGAGCCGTCCTCGCACTCGAACGTCAGGGCCGTACGCGCAACGCTGCCGGTCCCGGCCAGAGGCAGGAACCCCTCGAACTCCGCGATCCCCGTGCGCGCCAGCGCCATTTCGCGCACCATGTTCCCCCCGGGGGCCTGCTCGACGTACGCGGCCGACACTCCGCCGCGGTTTCCAGCCCGCAGCGCCTCTGCGGACTTGCCGTGCACCCGAACACGAACCTGGACACCGCCCGACCCGGGCTGGCATTCAGCTTGCAGAGGTTTCAGTTCCTTGCTGTGGTGCAACGACAGCGACCGCACCAACTGCGCAATCACCTTCGGCAACATGCTCCACTGCAACCATGCGCCGGCCCCCTCGCGCGTCGACAGGTCGGACGCCCAGGCGGCAACGCGACCTGCGCCCTCATACGCAAAGGCAAGCGCCGGCCGGTCGGCATCCGACGACACGGTTGCGGCGGACGCGGATCCGTCCAGCCGCGGGTCGACGGCGAGGACCAACTGCGCATGCCCGCGAATCCGCGAATTGAGCACGCCTCCGATTGAAGGGATATCCTCAGGCGCGAACCCCTCGAGGAATGGGGCCGCACTTCGGACCACCACGTCCAGCGCCACCGGCGTCGGCGGCGTCACGTCTTTCGGCTGCTTCGGGCCGGGTTTCTTCGTGGTCTTCTCACTGGGTTCCACGTTTCCACCGGGCTGCGAACCACCGGACGGAGTATCGGTCTTCGCAACCTCCGGCTTCTCACCCTCTTCCCGGCCGCCGCTTCTTGTGCCGTCCGTAACCGGAGACCTGGACCGGCGGGTCTCTATCGTGAAGACCTGGGGCACTTCAGTGAAATCGCTCGTGTAGTAGTACCTTCCCTTCCCCCACCGCGCTATGCTCGCGAGCAGGTTCCCATCGAATTCATCGCCGATGCCGATCGTCGAGACGGTCATGCCGTCCCGCACCATCGTCTCCACGAGCGACAGGAAGTCGGCGAACCGCGAGTACCCGTCCGTAAGAAGAATGACGTGTTTCACCTGCGCGTCGAGCTTTGAAAGCGCCCGGTACGCCTCCACGAGCGCAGGATAGATGTTCGTGTCGCCGCCCGCGCGAAGTTGCGCGATCCGCGTGTCGATGCCCGTGGCGCTGCTCACCTCGACCGGGTCAATCACCCACCTGGGCTGCGCGTCAAAGGCGACCACACCGAGAATATCGTCTTTCGAGAGCGTCTCCGCGGTCGCAATGGCCGATTCGCGCAGCAAGGCGATTTTCTTCCCGATCATGCTGCCGGACTTATCGAGCAAGAGGACGAGCGCCACGCGCGCGACCTCGGTCGGGTGGCCGTCTTCCGCGCGGGTCGGCTCCGTGTGCGTGTCCGGTTCGGTGTCGGGCGGCGGCTCTTCCGGTTCGTCCGGTATCTCCGGTTGCTGCGCAATCTCCTCCTCAAGGAACTCAAGCGGGAGGAGTCCTGCAAGGTCGTTGTTCGACAGCCGCTTCTGTCCGTCGCCGGCGACGCCGGAGACAACGAACAGCCCGCCCCCATGCACGCGCACGTATTCCGTGAGCGCCCTGCCCTGTTCAGCCGTTAGCGCGCGCAGGTCGGGCTCAACGAGGATGCAGCAGTCATAGTCATGCAGGCCGAGCACGGACCGCGGGGTCCGCTGCGCGCTGCGGCGCTCGACTCCGATCCCCTCCACCTCCAGGCAGCTGGCAAGATTGTCGCCCGCCCGGTCCGCGCCCTCAAGCAAGAGACAGTTCAACCTGCCGGAGGCGTACGCGCCGGCGAGCGCGGCGTTGTTCCTCTCTTCCATGTCGCTGTCCATCTCGACCGAGGCGGCAAAGACGTGGAAACCCGGGGACACCCTTGCAGGTCCCAGCGTCCAAGTCTGCTCGCCGGGCAGTTGGACAAGTTCCTCCTTGAGCGCAACGACCTTCGAGTCGGCGAGGAGCGTGACGCTCGCCTTGCCCGCGAAGTTTGTTCTGAACCGAACCTCGCACACGAACGGCTCGCCGCCCCTGATGCTCGCGGGGACGTCCAGAGACACCGCGGCCGCATCGCGAAAATCCTCGTCCGCCAGCGGGACCGCCACGATCCGGATCCCCTCGGCCGAACATGCCGCCAGCATTTCCTTCAGCTTGACGCCACTCTCGCGGGACACGGTCCCGCGTCCTGCAATCGCATCCGTGCCGTCCCATGCGACGACCCCGGAATCCGCTCCGTCCGGCATGCCGTCCGTGAAGATGATCATCTCTCTTTCATCGTAGCTGGCGCAGACCGACCGCGCAAGCGTTATCGCACCCGCAAGATCCGACCGCATCGGTTGGAGCGAAGCACGATCAAGGCCACTCAGTGTCTTCGACTCATTGCCGGATCCGTCGGGGCTGGCCGCGCTCTTGAGGTCACGCCTACCCGGTGCGCCGGCGACGAGATCGAGCGTCTCTCTCACTTCCTCAAGCGAAACGACGCCGTCCCCGATCTTCCACGCCACCCCGGCCGGATGTGGGTCCGCCGAACGCGGTTCCAGAACACTGTGCGGGAATCCGGCGGCGACCAGGCGCGCGCGCCCGGCGAAACAGACGACGGCGACATGCCCGCCGGCCCGCAGGACGCGCTCGGCATGGCCGAGCAGGACATCGACCGATTCGCGCCGCGCACTCGCAGGCACGCTCTCGGAAACGTCGAGCACGACCACCGACACCCTGCTCCTCTCGGCCGGAACGTCGACGAATAAGCCGGCTGCGGCCAGGAGCAGCACGGCCAGGATCGCGCACCTCAGGGCAAGGACAAGCACGCCTGCGCCCGCCTGCCCGGTGCGCTGTGGCCGCGTCCAGTAAAGAACGGCTGCAAGCGAAACCGCCGCGATTGCCAGTACTGCGTATGCGGGAGAGTCCATCAGGCCTCTACATCCGGGTTGTATGACGAAACGAGTCCGTCTGCCCCCTGCCACCCCCAATGTCCCGCCGTCGGTGGGAAACAACCGCCCGAGTTCAGCTTCTTCCAACCGCTTCGTCCATGAACCATCAAGCGGGTCGATAGTTTCTAGAGCCTATCCCAAAACCTCGATACTGCGATGACCGAGCCGCCACCTTCGCGGATAGCGCAGGGCAAAGGGAGCATCGCGGTCCACTCCAAGCAGATACTCTAGCTAAGCCCGGGCGGCTTGTCAAGTTTCTCTTGACAGCAGACCCCTCGCTGACTAGACTCTATGCCTGTCTTTCAGCTCGCTCGCGCTTCAAGATTCATTCGGGCACCCGGCTCCGGGTCCGGCGCAGCCGTGAGCGTCTCTGCAGCCGCCGGTCTGCATGTTGCGGGGAGGCAATCGACAGGACCTCTTGCGTGAGAGCACTGGAGATTGCTTCGTTGCGGCACGCAATGACAGTCTCTCGATTCTCTTCCGAACAAGCGACTGAAGGGCCGCGTCACGGGGAAGCCAGGACTTCGCGCGCCTGAAAGACGATGGCTCTTTCCTGGAGGTCATGCATCATGGAAAGGAAACCCAGTCCGGCCCTGCTCACCATTTGGCGCCTGATCCTCTGGATCGTCTTTGCGGTGTGCGTCCTGCCGCTGATGGGGATCCTGCTGATCGCCACGCTTGCCTCCGAGCGGATCGAGCCGATCGTCATCGGAGTGTTCCTCACAGTCGTATTCGCGGGGATAGCCGGCTTCATCCACATCTATACCGGCCTCTTCCACAAGTCCATCGTCTACGCCCTTGACGAGAAGCGAATCTCACTACGCTACGGCGTCTGGTGGCGGGTGCAGAAGGCGATACCTATCGAGAAGGTCACGGACGTGCGCACGATCCAGGGCCCGCTCGAACGGATGTACGGCATCGGCCAGGTCCAAATCTACACGCCGTCCACAGGGGCGATGTGTCCTGAGGGGCTGATGCGCGGTCTCACCGACTACGAGGGGGTCCGAGACACCATCGCGGCGAACATCCTGGCATTGCGCGGCGTGAGCCACGCGAAGGAAGTGTGAGTCCGGCGGAAAAGGCGACCCGAAGAGGCGTCTCGCACGAAGCAGGTTTCTCGCGGTTCGTTTTTCGGTTCTTCTTGTGGCTAGAGACAAACAATGGACGCACGCAAGCTGGGAACGGTTGTTGTCATTGTGGTTGCCGCGATTGTGGTGTACTTCCTCAACTACCGCGGTGCCGGCGCACGGGAGTACAACGACAAGATCGTCAACCTGCAACTCGAAACGGCGAAGAAGATAGGCGCGCTGTTCAGCGGTTTCGACGTCAATCGCATGGAGAGGCAGCACGAGGAAGCGACCACAGCGATTCAGAACGCGCTCTCAACACTGCGCGCAATGGAACCCTATGATGGAGACTCGGAGTTCAGGGATGCCGCGATTGCGGCTTTCGAGTTCTACGATTCCGTCTGCCAGAGTGAGTATTTCCAGATGCGCGACCTCGTGGCAGATGGCGACGCTACGGACGAGAAGATCGACACACTGAAGGCGATTGCCGCAGACATTCAAGAGCGCGAGTCGGCCATTGACGCGCGTGTGCACGCCGCGCAGGCTGCGTTCGCAAAGAAGCACGGGTTTGAAGTGCGGTAGGAACCGCCAGCGAACGCGAATTCACGCCAATTCCCGATTCGGCATTGGCGTCCATTCGCGGTCACCGACTTGAGACCACTTTGGAATGTGCCACGACTCGGCGTCACGGCGCAGTGCCCATCGATCCCGAGAAGAACACCGCAACACAGAATCGTGGAAACACGGAGCGCGGAACTGAATCGCACGCGCCGTCACGGATGCACCCAGAATCGACAAGAACCACATTTCACGGTC
>JAVHLO010000199.1 GCA_031082105.1 Planctomycetota bacterium | reverse complement strand
TTGTACCTCCGAAATCAAACTTGAAGCGGCACTAGCCCGGCCTTTTTACGAAGAACCATGAAAATGTCATTCCCGCGCAAGCGGGAACCCAGCGGATCGCCGACATGACCAAGACTGTCGGAATCTAGTCTTGCCCTATTGCTGTCGTGCTGTTTTCTGGATTCCCGCTTGCGCGGGAATGACGAGAGAGGGTTTCTTTGGCAAGGCAAATGTCAATAGAAGGTCGGCAGCCGTAGATCCTATGCCTGCGTAGAGCGCCCGCATTCCTGCGAGTGTCCTTCAACGGTCACGGAGCTTCTTGCGCGCATCGACACCGTCGTCAAGCGTGAATCTCCACGCGCAGTGGTACTCGGGCGGATGCGCATCCGGCGGACACGCAACGCATTCCGTCCTTATGCGCGGGTCGATCGTCTTCGCGAAGCCGGCGTACTCTACAAGGCCGACAGGCTTGCAGGGGAAGTCGGGCAGCCCCTGCCGCTTCCTCGCCTCTTGCACGCGACAGGTCTTCATCATGAAGACGCAACTCCGGTCGGTGACATCCACGACGGCCTGATCGTTGATGAACGCGTAGAGCCTGAACCCGAGTGCGCGGATCAGGGCAGGGATGCCGCCGCCCGGCGCGATCCCAACTCGCTTCATTATCCGCTGTGCCTCGATCACGGTGAACCGCTCCCAGGCTTCCGTGTCGAGCCGGATGGCCTCCTCCAGTCCGTGGGCGCGCTCCACGGCCTGGAACCAGACGCCGTCGTGCGCGAGCCAGTTCTTCGAGGCGTCCGTCAAGATCTCGATCAGTTGTTCTCTTGAGAATCCTTCGAGTTGTTTCATCGCTTGTCTCCACACATGACCCGGCGTCAGGCAGTCACGGCTGTGGACGACTCGCCTGTACATGGATCAAGTACATGTCCACAGGCCACATGCGTGCAAGGCATGGTGGCCGCCTCAGAAGACCGATTCATGCCGCGGCGCGCATTGTCATCCCTGGCGCTGCGGCATCGTAGCAGAAACGGCCGCGACTGTCAAGATCGCCGGCCGGCCCGCGCGCGCGTGGACCGCATGTCAACGAGTCGCTCGCAGTTCCCTATGCGTCTTCAAGCATTGGCCGGAATATTCTGCTTGACAGCGACCACGCATGGTGATATACTCCATGCCATTATGGACAGTGACCGCACGACAACCGGATCCGGCATTGACAGGCGGGACCTCTTCCTGACGTGGGCGGCCCTTGCCGCGTATGTGCTGCCGCTCATGTTCGGCTTGGCGCATGTATCTGGGGATTCTCACGATGAACACGTGCCGTGCGAAGCGTGCGCTCTCGAGGGCAGCTGCGCATGTGCGTCCCTGGAAGCGATGTGCAAAGCCGAGCATCCTTGTTCCAACCCGAGACACACGCACCACACCCACTCATCGCAGGAGCATGATTGCAGCATCTGCCTTGCGGTCTGCGACCTTTACGGGCCGGCCGTCCGGGAGTCACGCGGAGATATTGCGTCGGAACCGGCATGCCTTGACGTTGTGTCCGGCGATCTGCAATTTCGGGCACAACACCTCGCCCTTCGGATTCCGCCTTCCCGCGCGCCTCCCTCAGCCTAACTCCCCGATGCAGGGTTCTACCGCAAAGCGGAACCCGGTCTTGACGGGGAGCGAAGACGCAGGCCGTCTCCACAGATAGCCGCAGGCCGCATTTTTACGGATGGCGGTCTCACGCTTCCCTTCGTCGTCAGTTCATTCAAGCCGAGCAACGCAGGCAGCGGCATCCCGCGGCCAAGGGACCTCGTGAGGCGCCTTCGCACCTGTTTGCAGCGGTTGCCTCGCGCGGCCGTCGCCGTACTCGGCGTAGACACGCAAGCGCGCGAGAACACCCATCGGACCTCCCAGAGTCGAATGTCCTTCTCGGGTTGCTCCCTGCAGGCTCGCGGCCAAGGAAGATCGGATAGTATGGACAACAGTGTTTCCCAAATCATTTGTCTCAAACAAGGAGTGAATAGCCATGAAGATATGTGTGCCGACTCAGGATGATCTCGGGATCGACAGCGTTGCCTACGGACACTTCGGTTCCGCGCCGTATTTCATTATTCACGATACAGAGACCGGCCAAACAAAGTCCCTGGCGAACATGGATCAACACCATGCACATGGAACATGCAGTCCCATGTCTACTCTGGACGGTGAATCGGTCGAGGCTGTGATTGTCGGCGGCATAGGAAGAGGAGCCATCTCAGGTCTCGCAGCCGCGGGCATCAAGGTCTATCGGTCCACGAACGGCACCGTCGGCGATAATGTCGCCGCGTTGAAGGTTGGAGCGCTTGTCGAACTGACGCCTCAAGACGCCTGCGCAGGGCACGGACACGGAAGCGACTGTGGAAAGTAGCGGCCGATGGACATGTCGATCGTGAAAGCGATCAGTTGCGTCTGTTGCGTTTCATCGGCGCATGCGATCCACCTTGCGCTTCGAGTCCGATCTTGCTTCCGCTATCTGCAGGATTTGCGATTCCATCTAAGGAGGACAATCATGGCTGTCAAAATCGCTCCCTGTGCAGCCATTCTGCTGGTGTTCGGTCTCCAGCTTGCCGCGCGTTCCGACGACGACTCCGCGTTGGAGCAACAGATTGAACAGTTGCGGGCAGACATGGACGCCATGAAGATGGCCTACGAGCACAGGATCGGAGAACTGGAAAGACAACTCAAGGAGCTGAAGACAACAGTACCCACGGCGTCTGTCGTGGAAGCGGCTTCGCCCACGCCGCTGCCGGGCATGAAAAAGGAGACGCCCGACATACCCGACCTCAGTGTCATCGGGAACATCGTCGGGAAGTTCTCCGATAGCCACGACGCCGAGAACCGGAACAAGGTGCTTTTTTCCGAGGCCGAGGTCGCCCTACAAGGGTTCCTCCATCCGGATATCCGCGGCGATGTCATTCTGCACGCGCACAGACACGAGGACGGCGACTACCACTACGGGGTGTGCGAAGGGTATGCTACGTTCATGAGCCTGCTCGACGCGTTCACGTTGAACGCCGGCAGAAGGCTGCTTCCGCTCGGCAAGGCGAACGCAGTGCACGGCCACCACAGGCATTTCGCGGATTCGCCGCTGGTGTCCAGGGAATTCCTTGGCGACGAAGGCCACGGCCCGTCCGGCAACGGCGTGAACCTGGCCTGGTTGACGCCGCTGCCGTTCTTCCTGCAATGGGAAGTCGGCGCTTGGCACGTGGACGCCGCGCATCACCACGATGACGGAGAAGAGGAAGAGGCCCTCACCTACGCGCCTTCCGATGAATGCTACACGACGAGGCTGTGGTCGTCCTTCGCGCTCAGCGACGATGACGAACTCGAGATTGGTGTCAGCGGACTGTCCGGCTACGGCTCGCACTTCGAGCATCACACGGACAGGATGCAGCTCGTCTGTGCCGACCTCACGTACCGCCACATCGGTGAAGGCTACCACCGGCTCATATTCCAGAACGAGTTCTTCTGGCTCGATCGCAGGGTGCCAAGCGGCGCGGATATCGATCCGGACCCCGCCGCCTACACCGGGTCGATCACCGAACTCGACCGGTTCGGCCTCTACAGCCTTATAAACTACCGGTTCGACAAGACCTGGGACGTCGGGCTGCGGTACGACTACGTGCAGAAGCCTTTCCCGGTCGAGCCGGACAAGGACGACCTCTCCTCGATAAGCCCGATCCTTACGTGGAATCTGACTGAGTGTTCCAAACTCAGGCTGCAGTACACGTACGACTTCGACGACAAGGAGAATTCGGTCCTGCTGCAGTTCGTGTTCGGAATCGGGCCCCACAGTCATCCGTTGGAGTGATGCGCCGATGAAACTCCTGTATGCGTTTTTCTGCGCGATGCTCGTCCTCCTTGCGTCCACGACGGGCTTCGCGATGGACAAGACCGCGGTCGTCACGACGACTTCCGATCTCGCGAACATCGTGTCCGAGATCGGCAACGACAGGGTGGAGGTGATTGGCCTGTGCGACGGCAGCCACGACCCGCACGACTTCGAGATACGCCCATCGATGGTGATCAAGGTCAGGAAGGCCCGGCTCTTCATTCTGCTGGGGATGGGGTTGGACCAGTGGGCGCTATCGCTCATCGACGCCTCGAGGAACTCCGGGATCAGGTTCGGGACAGACGGCTACCTCGACGCCTCCGTCTGTGTCACCAAGCTGGAAATACCCCAGGGCAAGATTGACGGCTCGATGGGCGACGTCCACCCGTACGGCAATCCGCACTACTGGCTGGACCCGAAGAACGGACTCGCGATCGCGGAGCTCATCGCGAAGCGGCTCGCGGTCATCGCGCCCGACGACAAGGAGTACTTCAAGGCGAACCTGGCCGAATTCAAGAAGAAGCTGACCGCGAAGATCGAGGAATGGGAGCGGCGTCTTGCGGCCTTCAAGGGCACGCGCATCGTCACGTACCACAGGAGCTGGATCTACTTCTGCGACTGTTTCGGACTGGACGTGGCATGCGAGCTGGAACCCAAGCCGGGTATACCGCCCAGCCCCTCCCATCTCGCGAAGGTCTGCGAAACCGTCCAGGGCGGGAAGCTCGGCGTCCTCCTGATGGAGCCGTTCTACAGCCGCAAGGCCGCGGACTTCGTTGCGGAGAAGACGGGCGTGAAGGTGCTTGTCTGCGCGAACTCCGTGGGCGGCGACGAAGGCGCGAAGACGTACGTCGATGTCATCGAGAACGTGGTCAACGCGGTCTGTTCGGCGCTCGAACAGCAGGCGTCAGGGGATCAGGAAGCCGACTAGTCGGCACCATTCGCGAACGTTTGTAGTAAGGCACGCAGCCGCAGCGGAGTGCCGTCGTTTCGATTTCGGATTTGCGATTGCGGATTTCGGAATGACGCGACTCCGGCTGCGGCCTTCGTCGCTTACTACGAACTTGACATGCTGTCGTCGTTTCTCGGAGGCCTGTCATGGCAGATGATTTTGTCGTTCGCTGCCGCAACCTCTGCGCCGGGTACGGCCGCGAAATCGTACTCCACGACGTCACGCTCGACATCCCGCGAGGGATATTGCTGCCCTTCATCGGACCCAATGGCGCGGGGAAGACCACATTCCTGCGCACGATCCTGGGTCTGCTGAAGCCGCTCTCGGGCGCGCTCGAAACACCGTTCCACCAATCCCCGCCGGGCTGCGTGTCGCAGCAGAAGGCCATAGACCCGCTGTATCCGCTGACGACGCGCCAGGTGGCGGCGATGGGGCTCTACCCGCGGTTGAGCTGGTGGCGGCTCCAGTCCAGGGAGGACAAGGCGGCGGTCTCCGCGGCGCTGGAACTCGTCGGTCTGCTGCCGCACGCGAGCAAGAACTACCGCGAGCTCTCGGGCGGCATGAAACAGAAGGCGCTCATCGCGCGCGCGCTCGTCAGCGGCGCCGAGGTGCTGGTGATGGACGAGCCGACGTCCGAACTCGATGAGAAATCCGAGAGGGAAGTGTTCGGCCACTTCCGCATGCTCTGTTCCGAGAAGGGCAAGACCGTGCTGATGGCGTCGCACGGCCTGACCGACCTCTCGGGCGCCGGCGAGCTGCGTCATCGCGCGCTCGTCGATCACGGCAAGGTCGTGCTGGAGGGGATTTGATATGCCTGAAAGTCTTGATACGGTCTTCTCGGCCTTTCCCAGCGCGCTGTGGGCGGGGCTGGTCATGGCCGTCGCGTGTTCGTTTCTCGGTGTGTTCGTCATCCTGAAACGGGTGGTCTTCATCGGCGCAGCGCTGTCGCAGGTGGCCGCATTGGGCGTCGCGCTCGGGCTCTTGTGGGAAGTGTCGCCGCTGCTCTCGTCGGTTGCCGTCACGTTCCTGACCGCCACCCTCCTTGCGTATCCGTTCGAGACGAAGCGGTTGCCGCGCGACGCGGTACTGGGGATCATCTTCGTGGTCGCCTCCGCGGCGAGTATCCTGGTCGTTGCGAAGGGCGGGTTCGAGCTGGCCAATGTGCGGGCGCGGTTGTACGGCGACCTGATCCTGACCACCGGGGCGGACCTGAAGACGATTCTTGTGATTTTGCTGCCGGTGATGGCGGCGATGCTGCTCTTTCTGCGGCCCATAGTGATCACATTCGCGGACCGGGACGAGGCCAAGGTGTTGGGCATCCGGGTGGTCTTCTGGGAGCTGTTCTTCTTCTACGCGTTGGGTCTGACGGTATCGGCGGCGTCGACGATCGGCGGCATGCTGCTCGTCTTCTGTTTCCTCGTTGTTCCGCCCGCCACGGGGCTGCTGTTGGCCAACCGGCTATGGCTCGTCCTTCTGCTGTCGGCGCTCTCCGCGGCGGTCGCCACGCTGGTCGGCCTGTGCGGCGCGGTGGAATACGACTGGCCGACGAATCACGTGATCGCGATGGTCAGCACGATGCTGTTCGTCCTCGCGCTGGTCGCGAAGGGGCCCTTGGTGATGGTCGCGCGCCTGCGGGTTCGATCGTGCGCGGCGGACAGGGGCGTTCCGAGCGCCGACTGACCTAACCCGATCTATTCATGAAATTCG
>JAVHLO010000198.1 GCA_031082105.1 Planctomycetota bacterium | reverse complement strand
CTTTCCGTGTCCTTCTGTGTGTTTCCGTGTGATTCTGTGGCTCGCGAACAGAGGCGCCAAGATCTTGAATTTTGTTCAGGATCCTGTAGACTCAGTATCCTAGAAGTCCCTGTTCCACTATCCCGCCGAGGCCGGCATAGTTGAGACCCGCTTTGGAGCGTCGACTCATGGACTCGGTTCTCATCGTCGACGACGACGAAGGTCTGCGCGCGCTTTTTTCCACCGTCTTGAAGCGAGCGGGCTTTACGCCGATGGCCGTCTCCACCGCAGGAGAGGCGATCGAGGCCGTCAGGGCGAAAGCTCCCGGCCTCGTCTTGCTCGATATCAAGCTGCCGGACGCCAACGGGATCGACGTCCTCGAGAAGATCAAGGCGCTCGACAAGGACGTGATCGTCATAATGTTCACGGGCTACTCCGACGTCAAGGATGCCGTGAGGGCCATGAAACTGGGCGCGTACGACTACGTCGCCAAGCCGGTCCACAACGACGAGCTCTTGCTGACGATCAGGCGGGCCATCGAGAGCCGGTGCCAGCTCGCGGAACTCAGGAACTTGCGAAGGAAGCTCGGCGAGCTGATCGTCCCTGAAGCCGAGATGGGCACGAGCGCCGCCACGATGGAAGTCCTCGCGCAGGTGAACACCGTCGCGCCGACGAATATGACCGTGATCATCCAGGGCGAGACAGGCACCGGGAAGGAGGTCGTCGCCCGGTTGATCCACCAGAAGAGCCCGCGAGCGCACACGTCTTTCATCGGCGTCGACTGCGGCGCGATCCCGGCGACCCTGGTCGAGAGCGAACTCTTCGGCCATGAGAAGGGTTCGTTCACCGGCGCCGATATTTCAAGAGAAGGCCGGTTCGAGCAGGCCGCCGGTGGAACCCTCTTCTTCGACGAAGTGACAAACCTGCCCGACACCATGCAGGTGAAACTGCTCCGCGTGCTCGAAGAGAGGCGGCTCTTCAGGGTGGGGGGAAAGAAACAGTTCGCCATCGACGCGAGAATACTCGCCGCCTCAAATGTCCCGCTCCGGGAGGCGGTTGCCGTTGGGAAGTTCAGGAACGACCTGTTCCAGCGGTTGAACCAGTTCACAATCCAGCTCCCGCCGCTCCGCGAGAGGCGTGAAGACATCCCCACGTTGACTGCCGCCTTCATGGCTGAGGCGAATGACGAGTTCGGCAAGAAAACCGCGGTTTTTTCCGCCGAGGCGCTAGAATTTCTCTTCCGTTATCACTGGCCCGGGAACGTCCGCGAACTGAAGAACGTTGTCAAGCGAGCCGCGCTATTGTCCGAATCCGACCAGGTGCTTCCCGCTCATCTGCCGAAGGAGCTTCTCGCCGCGCCGGTCTCCGAGCTGCGCGCATCGGCCGCGACCGTGACTGTCCCTTGCCCGACCGGCCCTGTCAAAGTCGAAGGCCGGCCGCCGGATGGGCCGTCCCTGCTCGAGGTGGGCAAGCGGCTGGGCGAGGATGCCCAGCGGGCGATGATCCGTGACGCGCTGGCCAGGGCGAAGAACAACAAGACCAGGGCGGCGGCGATGCTCAAGGTCGACCGGAAGACCCTCTATGCGCGGATGCGGTCACTGGGCATCGAATGAGCCTGGCCGAGCAACACTGTTTGTAGTAAGGCACGCAGCCGCGGCGGAGTGCCGTTCCTTCCCGGACGCCACTCCGCCCTCCGGGGCTGCGTGGCTTACTACGAACATCCGCGGCGCTCACGCGTCCAGCACCGCACGGACCTTTGCGGCGAAGGCGTCGATCGCGAACGGCTTCTGGATGAACTGCACACCCTCCTCAAGCATACCGTGGCGCGCAATCACGTCGGCCGTGTAGCCGGACATGAACAACGTGCGCAGCCCCGGGCGAATTGCCACAATTTTGTCTCTGAGCTGGCGGCCGTCCATCTCGGGCATCACGATATCCGAGATGAGCAGGTGAATGGGATTTTCGGTGTTCTCGGCCAGGATGAGCGCCTCGTGCGGCGCCCGCGCAGCCAGCACCGTGTACCCGTGCATTTCGAGGACCTTCCTGGCAAGCGTCAGAATACCCTCTTCGTCCTCGACGAGCAGCACGGTCTCGGTCCCACCGGGCGCCGTCCTGCCGGCTGCGGCGGCCGGCTCCTCGCCGGGCGCGCCCTCGGTGCGGGGCAGGTAGATCTTGAAGACCGTGCCGCGGCCGGGCTCGCTGTAGACATCAATGAATCCGTTGTTCTGTTTGACGATGCCGTAGACCGTGGGCAGGCCGAGTCCCGTTCCCTTGCCCGCCTCTTTGGTTGTGAAGAACGGCTCGAAGATGAGCCTGAGCGTCTCTTTGTCCATCCCCGAGCCGGTGTCGCCAACGATGAGAACCACGTGTTCGCCGGGAAGCGCTTCAACGTGCGTCCGGGAAAACGCGCTGTCAACAACCAGGTTCTCTGTGGAAATAGTCAGCTTCCCCGTGCCGGTGATCGCGTCGCGCGCGTTCGTTGCCAGGTTCACAAGGATCTGGTCCACCTGGACCGGATCGATCTTCACGGGCCAGACGTCTCTTCCCGGCGTCCAGACGAGCTCGATATTCTCGCCGATGAGCCGCTGCAGCATTTTGAGCGTGCACGAGACGGTCTTGTTGAGGTCCAGCACCTTCGGGCTGATGGTCTGTCTTCGCGCGAAGGCCAGCAACTGCCGCGTGAAATCCGCGGACCGCTCCGCCGCCTTCAGTATCTCCTGGAGGTCGTTGCACAGCACCTGGCCGGGCTCGACCTGGGCGAGCGCAAGTTCGGCGTGGCCGATTATCACGCCGAGCATGTTGTTGAAGTCGTGCGCCACGCCGCCCGCCAGCCGGCCGACGGATTCCATCTTCTGCGCGTGAAGGAACTGTTCCTGCAGGCGGCACCGTTCCGTGCAATCGCGGAAGAGACCGAGCAGGACATCGCGTCCGCCGATCTGAAACTGCGCCGCACGGATTTCCACGGGTATCAGATTGCCGCTCTTCGACAGCAGGTGATCTTCCAGAGTCAACCCGGGATCACCCTGTTGGTGTTGCCGGAAGGTCCTGGACAGCCCGTCCCTGAAGTTGTTCGGAGGATGGAGGATGGCCTGCGACTGACCCTGTAGCTCCGATCTGTCGCGCTCCACCATACGGCACAGGGCGCGGTTGCAGTCGATCAGCACACCCGTCTCGGCATCGGCGAGGCCAATCCCGTCCCGGGCCTCATCGAACAACGTCCGGTAGCGATCCTCGCTCTCGCGAAGCGCATCCTCCGCCCGCTTGCGCTCGGTGATGTCGCGAACGGTCGCCTGCAGCCCGACCTTGCCCTCTAGCTCCACGCGTGTCAACAACACGGTAGCCGGGAACGCCTCGCCGTTCAACCGGCGGTGTGTCCACTCGAAGAAGTGGCTTCCACGCTCCATCGCGGTCTCGATCATTTTTCGAGCCTTGCGGCTAGAGGCTTCGCCGTCCGGCTGCCGCTCCGGCGAGACCTCCCAAGGCGCGAGGGCGGTGAATTCGGCTTCGTCTTTCGCGCCAAACGTCGTAACCGTCGACGCGTTTGCGCTCACGAACCGCCAATCGGGCGGAAAGAGGGTCATGATGGCGTCACGCGACGACTCGAACAGCGCCCGGTACTTCGCCTCGCTCCTGGCCAGCATGTCCTCAGCGCGTCGGCGGTCGGTAACATCGTTGGCGATCAGAATCGCAGCGTCGACCTTGCCGTCGCGCCAGATCGGGCCTGCGCGGGTCGAGTACCACGCAACCGCGCCGTCCGGCCCCGCGCCCTGGATCTCGCAGACAGCGAGCTTGCCGGTCTCAAAGACCCGCTCGATGGCGTCCCGCAAAACCTGGTGATAGGCGGCGGGCGCGAAATCGTAGGCGGTCTTCCCAACGGCGCCCTGCACGGTATGGCCCGAGACCGCGCGATTTATGAAGAGAATCCTGCCGTCGCGGTCCGTCGTCAGAATGATCGCCGGCGTGGACCGCATGAGCGATTCCCACTCGGCCTCGCGCGCATGCGCCGCCGTCTCGCCGGCCTGACTTCTCTCGTTCGGCATCAGCTTGTCCTCTCTTTTAGGGTGGTCGTCATTCAAGCGCTGGTCAGTCTTCTTCTTGCGCGGCACGTGCGATCTCCTTTCATCCTGTCAAGCGAACGCCGGTGCTCTCGCATCGTAGGATTCCATTCCTATAGCAACTTTCTTGCCGCAGTTCAAGGTTTCGCGACTGGCCCGCATTAATTCATGAAGTTCGATTTGCTGTCATGCCACCGGGGGTCGGTCGTTCCCCTCCCGCGGAGGGGTTAGGGGTGGGTTCTTCTGCCTGCAACAGAGAGACACATACAGAGAGAAGAAACACACCCCTGCGTCCCCTCTCGAGAGGGGAATCCCGCCTTCGGCGGGTAGGGACTGAGTCCACTATCATTGTCTCCCAATCCCCACCATAACTCCATCTCCCTTGCGTACAGTTTTATACTTCTTCCGAGACGTCGCGTACTGCGAGCGCGGAACCACCTCCCCAACCTGTGGACTGCCGGCAACAATCCCGCTCGCGATTTCCATTCGCGTCCTCTCCTGATTCTAGCGCAATTCTCCCCGTCATCCCAACGCCTTGCCCCGCATATGACCGGGCTTCCTCCGACAAAACGCCGGTCCGATTCTTCTCTGGCATCGTTTCTGCTGCCGTCTCAAACGGACAGTGCCAGCAGAGCATCAGTTTTCGTTTTCCGGGCAGCTCCGGCGCCGACCGGACCGGTTCTCGACAAGGGTGATCCATGGGACTATCGACTTCCACAGTATTGGCCACAGACGACCCCGAGGCAGGCAGTGTCGTGACGGAAAGGGAGGATGCCTGCGGCGGTTGCCGCCAGGAGTCTCAGGCGGCTGGCACGGCTGTTCAAGACCTGCCTATGGCTTCTTTGTTGTTGGAGGCGACCTCCGCCGTGCCTCCCGAGACGTGGCCGGATGCCGGATGCGCCGACACGCATTCGAGGCTCGACCGCCCGGAGAGGCACGGCGTTGCAGGGTCGCGCGCGGCTGTCGCAGCGGACTGTTCCACGCCCGACGCGCTCATCCACGTCCTCGTCGATGCCCCGCGCATGAACGCCTTTCTCAGGCTCGAAGCGCTTTCGGAATCGACCTCGCTCAATCCCGATACGATTGTCGGGTCCGTCAAGGACGTCGGCGTCTTCCTCGTCGAGGAGGCGCTCTGCCGGTTGAAGGAGTGTGCAGCGTCCTTCTGCCGCGACCGGACACCCGTCGAGTTGTTCCCGATTGCGCAGGGGCTCGAACCCCTCGCCGGCGAGGACGGCAAGATCGAGTGGGCGCTGAAATACTTCGAGAAGAAACCAACCGACGACGATGCCAGGATCGATTTCCACGAGAAGGCGCCGATCCGGAACGTGCTGCAAGGCGAGAAGATACTCACGATCATTCCGCCGGAACGCGGGCTGACCGGCCTGGACGTCTTCGGGCGCAAGGTTCCGGCCAGGCCGGGCAAGCCCGTCGTCGTACTATGCGGGTCTCATGTGCGCAAGGACGCCGGCGGCGTCGCCTACTACGCGGAAGTCAACGGCCGGGTCTCTCTCGACCGCAACACCCTTCGGGTCGACCCCGTCTACGAGGTAATCGGGGACGTGGACTTCTCCGTCGGCAACATCGATTTCAGCGGGGTGGTTCACATCAGCGGCGGGGTCCAGGACGGATTCGCCGTCAAGGCCGCGCGGGGCATCACGATCGGCGAGACGGTCGGAGCGGCCTCACTCGAATCGGACGGCGACATAACGATCGGAGGCGGCATGGCCGGGCGAGGCAAGGGCCGCATAAGATGCCGGGGTAGTCTGGCCGCGAAGTACTTGAACCAGGTGGCGGTGGAAGTGGGCGGCGATCTCTCCGTCTCGACCGAGATCCGCAACTGCGCGGTCAACTGTCGCGGCAACGTCCGCGTCGCACAGGGCAGTATCGTCAGCGGCGCGACGACGGCGTTTGGGTCGATCTTTGCGCCGACGATCGGTTCGCCCATGGGGGTCAAGACCCTCGTGGCAGCCGGTGTGGACTTCTCCGTGGCCGGAAGGCGACGCGAACTCTGCGCAGCGATCGCGGCTTCTGCAATCCTGGTTCGGCGGATATCCGAGCGGGTCGGACCTCTTCACCGGAACAGGGCGATGCTTGCAATGTTGCCGCTTGAGAAGCTCGAGATCATCAGGGACCTGTTGCTCCATCTGCAGAACGAACAACAGGCCCTGGCAGCCCTCCGCGCGCAGAAACTAGAGATCGCCGCGGCCGGTACGCCGCGGGCCAGGGCGGCAATCGAGGTCTCGCGTCGGCTCTACTGCGGAGTCGAGGCGACTTTGACAGAATACCACATGACCAACGTGGACGACCTTGACGGCCCGATCAAGCTTGTTGTCTCCGAGTCGGAAGGAAAGGTCAAGGTCCGCGCGCTGGACAGATGAACAATGGCGTTCCCCTCCTCCGGAGGGGCGAGGGGTGGGGCGTTCCCCTCCCGCGGAGGGGTTAGGGGTGGGTTCTTCCCCTCCCGCGGAGGGG
>JAVHLO010000197.1 GCA_031082105.1 Planctomycetota bacterium | reverse complement strand
CCTTGGGCCCCCCACGCCTCGATTTGGTACGTCGCTGTAGACGGGGCTACCCAGACTTGAATTGAGCCATTTTGGCCGGTTGCGGTGTTGTTGAATGTCCAACTCGGTCCCCCGCCACCTGATGACGCAACGTAGGTTCTTCCCGTCAGCACCGAGCCGGACAGACCAGACACCCCATCTGAGTCGAAGATCTTCACCGTCCCGCCGTTGACCGTGGTGATGCTGTTGAGATTGTAGCCACGAAGGTCGATTGAGCCGGCTCCTGAGACCGAGCCGCTTGCCCAGAGCAACAGGCCGCCGCCCGCTCCGCCACCGCCGTAGTAGCCGCTGAAGGTCGGTGAACCGTGCTGGCCGCCGCCTGCACCGGTACCGGTTATCGTGCCTGAGACCACGATGTTTCCGGTGGCCTTGAGGTAGATCGCACCGCCGCCTGCACCTCCGCCCCCTGCGCCGCCACCGAAGCTGCCGTTACTGGAGCTCCCGCCGCTTCCCATGTTCAGTGAAGTGTCTGTGGAAGTATCGCCATTGCCGCCAACCACGGCGTATCCTCCGTTGCCGCCGTTGTTGGCAGTCCCGTCTGACGTACCTGCTCCACCAGCTCCCGGATAACTACCGCCACCCGCGCCGCCCGTGTTGCTTGGCGCATTCACCCCGCCTGTTCCACCGCCGCCGCCCCCGCCACCGGCAGCAGAATAACCGCCGCCGCCGCCACCGCCGCCGCCATAGCCCGTGCCTCCCGGTCCGCCAGGATTGCCGCCTTGACCGGTTCCACCAGTTCCTCCGGCAGCAACTGTGCCCGGGTTGCCCGGCGTACCGCCTGAAGATGCTCCCCCGACCCCGTCCGGCCCACCGCCGCCGCCGCCACCCCCATACTGGATCACGTACCAACCCCAGTAGCCGGCGCCACCAGTACCGCCACTTCCGCCGGCTCCTCCGAAACCGCCGGGCGTGTTGCTCTGATCGTTCGAACCACCGCCGCCGCCCCCGAAGCCGCGACCCAGGGCGTCAAGCGTGCCGACGATGTTGATCGTGACCGCGCGCACCTCGACGGAGCCGGGTGTCGCCGCCGAAGCGTTGCCGTATGCGGCAACATACACGCTCGTGCCTCCGGCGACGGTGAATGTGCCAACATTGGTATGGACGCCTGATATCACGGTCCCGTTCGCCGGGGTCCAGTTCGCGCCTCCGTGGTCACCGCCGCCGAGGTCCGTCCATTGCCCCCAGGCGACGCCCGGGGATACGAACCACAGGACGATCAAGGCAACCAGTCCGCAAAATCCTTTCCCGGCGTTCATGCCAACTACTCCACGAGAGAGAAACACCGATCCCCGGCCTACCGAGGTGTCATGGTGTTTTCCATGGTCGCGCGCACGTCTTCGTGCCCCGGATCCTTCGGGACTCCGTTCTTATCGAACTTGCTCACGTCGACATAGGCCGACGCGTCGTGGTCCCTGACGTTCACCTTCTCAGAGGGGCCGGCCATGTCGATCCGCTTTGCGGACAGTCTGTAGCTGAACCTGGCGTTTTTGACACCCGACACTGCCTTGACCGTGAGGACGCTGCCTTCCATCCGGGCCATCAGGTACGCCTCGTCCTGCGGAGTGACGAACGGCACGATCGTGTCCGCGGCGACAACGTTCCAGAAGAGCCACAGATCGGACTTTTCCGGTTGCCCGGAGAGGTCGATCGTGAAGACCCCGTCGCGCAGCTCGCCGACTCCAACCACGTCGGTGCGCAGGCCGATGCCTTCCCAGCACCACGTCGAGTACTGCTTCCCGTCAATCAGGACGGGCGGGTCGACCCGCACCGCGTCGAGCTTGTTGACACCGGTTATGTTGCCGGCGGAAGCGCCTGTCTCGTAGATGCACACGCCGCCGCCGTCAGCCGGCGTCAGGTAGTCGCCCGCATCGGTCCAGTCGCTCGAACCGCCACCGGCGATCTGTGTCCATCCGCCGATCGCTCCGTTTTCCATCGTCCGCATCCAGACACCGGCGCTGGCATGGTTGAATCTTGGAATTGCCAGTTCGAGCCGGTATGCGCCCGCGCCTTGGAGATTGGGATAGTCGGCGCCCAGTGAGCCGACGAACCTGTACCACTGCGATGAGGTCGCGTTCGGTGCGTTGGTCGTCCCCTGGACGAAGTTCCAACCCCACCTGGTGAGGTTGGCGTTGAAATCGGTATATGTGGCGTGGTTCGCCCACTGGCCGAAGTTGCCAACCGATTTCACAGAGTCGCCGCCGACCCAGGAGGCAGGCGTGTAGTAGCTGCCGTGCTGGCCGTCGAGGTAGTCGGCGTTCAGATTGGTCACCACCGTGGTCGAAGAGACCGCCAACGGCGCCGTACCGGTAGCCAAGGTTGAAATCAACTGGTTGTCGGTCCTGATAGCCCCCCCTGCAACATCGAGTCTGACGCCGGGGCCGGCGGTCCCGATGCCGAAGTTGCCCGACGAATCCATTCTCATCTTCTCGCTGCCGTTGATAGAGAATTTGATGCCCGCCGGAACCTGGGACCAAAGCGGTCCTATCTCGATGAAGTCGCTGGTATCTATCTTCATCATTCCTATCATGAGGCTGTCGGAGTTTCTTCTCCCCGCGTAGACCTTGTTGTTATCAATCGTGACGTTGCCGCCCACAACATCCAGACGCACGGCCGGTGACGCCGTCCCGATACCGACATCACCGGTCTTCAGCACGTGAAAGAGGGGCGTGTGGGTCGTGGAGTCGCCTTTTGAAACGCGCAACGCGATCGCGGCGCCGGAGGCGTCCAGCGTCTTCACGTCGAGCACGGCCCCCGGACTGTATACGCCGCCCATACCCACGTTGCCGCTGGCGTCGATCAGGAAGTGGTTCCCGCTGCCGCGTTGAATGTAGAATTGACTGGCGATCCCGAACCACAGACCCATCGTCACCGAGTTAGCAGTGTTTCCGATCCTGATGGCCGCGTCGTTGACATCGCCATACTTGATGTCGAGCGGATAACCCGGTCCGGTCGTGCCGATTCCCAACTGCCCGCTCGAATTGAGCCGCACCTTCTCGCTTCCGCCGACGGAGAACGCCATCGTATCTTCCGCGGGACGGAAAATGCCCGTATTGGAGTCGCCGCCTGCATTGTAGAAATTGAAGGCTGGAGTGCCGGCGGAACCGTTGGCCGCCGAGATCGTGCCGCCGATGATGTTCCCCGACGGAGTCTGCAGCGCGATGCCGGCAGAGTCGAGGTCCATGTAGCAGGCTGCCGGGTTCCCTGAGTCCTCCCATTTCGTGGCCCTGACCGTACCGCTCACTTCAAGGGCCGTGGCCGGGCTTGCTGTCCCGATCCCGAGCCGGTTGAACCCGTTGTCCCAATAGAGGTTCGCGCTGCCGCCCAGCACGGTATTACTGGTTGACCAGAAGGCCACGCGCGTCGCCGTGCCGTTGCCGTCGCTGGTCAGGCTGCCGCCGCCGACTGCAGACCCATTCCAGTAAAGAGTCCCGCCGTTGTTGTACAGGGTCGAAGCGGTGCTGGAGGGCACAGCACTGTTCAGATAGATGCCCGCCGAGCCGCCGCCCGTGCCCTCCACGTGCAGCCTGTTGGTCGGGCTCGCCGTGCCGATGCCGACCTTGCCGTCGTTCAGGATCGTCATCTTCCGCGAGAACGTCAGCGCATTGCCGGCCGTACCAGACGCCATCGTATCGAAGCAGAGGCTGCCGACGTTGTCGAACCCGATCGACGCCGCATAGTCCGTGGATCTGTACTTCCAGGTTCCGTCGTAATATGCGTTGAAGTTGACCCCGTATGTCCACGTTGTGCTGCGATTTCCGAGCTCGATCAGCGACGCCGCCGGGTTGCCGCCGCCTGACTGCCGCAAGCGCAGGCCGCCGACCGTGTCGATCTTCGTCGTCGGACTCGTTACTCCGACACCCACGTTGCCGGCCGACGCTATGCGCATTATCTCCTGCGCGTTCGTCCCTGCCTCCGGGCGCGTGACGAACTGGATATCCGCCCCGTACTGCCCCTGAAGAGCATACGTGATGAAGGCGCCGGGCGACTGGAGTATGGGGCCGCCGCTGGCGGACTTGAAGATGAGTCCCGCGTTCGCGAAGCCGGCGTAGGTGCCGTTGGACACGGTTCCCAGTCCCACGCTCTCTGCGATACTCAATGACGCGCTCGGCGCGGTCGTTGCGATACCGACACTCCCGTCGCTCGCGATATGCAGTCTCGATGTCCCTGCAGTGCTGAATGCCAGCGAATCGGCGCCCGGACTGAACATGCCGGTGTTGTCGTCCCCGTTGAACGTGTACATGGTCGCGGCAGCGGATCCTCCGCTCATCATCTTGAACGGATAGTACACGAAGTTGCCGCCGGACGAGAGGGACAACGTCAGATTGGTGCCGTCATAGAGCCCCAGCGCCTGGCTGCCGTCCTTGTAGATGTTGTTTGACCCTTCAATCCTGATGTTGCCGTTCACCACCAGTTTCTGCGACGGGTTCGACTGGCCGATACCGACGTTGCCGTCGTCTCTGACAAACAACGCGGACGTGCCGTTATCCTGAATGTCAAAGTCTCCGGTAGATGACAGGTTGATCACGAGGTTGGACGCAGTGCCGTTGGTGATTGTCGTGGCGCCTTCCAATGCCCCACCGAGGTGGACGTCGTTGGAAGTCCGCGTCAACCCGTTGGTGAAGGTGAGCGGGTTCTCATAGTCGGTTCCACCTGTGGCTGTCGACCATGTTCCGCCGGAGACCTTCACCAGCCCCGTCCAGGCCGAGCTGTTCTGGCCCGTGCCGCCGTAAGCGGCGCCGATCGTATTGCCGTTCCACGTGCAGCTCGTGCTTAGCGTCTTGTTTGTCAGCGTCTGGCTGGCCGTGCGGAATACGAAGTCATCGTTGGCGCCGGCGTCGGGTATCGTGTACGTCCGCGGCGCAGCCGGGTTCGTCGTCGTGAGCGTCACCAGATTCGCCGTCGGGATTTCAATGCTCGATGTCCCCAGCCGAACGTTGTTGCCCGAACTCACCTCGATCATGTTCAAATCCGCCGAGTTCGCCGCGTTTCGCGCGGTGATCCACGTGTTGTTCGACATCCTTATCGCGCCGCTCTGCGAGGGGTTCGCACCGAACCGGGCCGTACCGCTGCCGTCAAGCCAGAAGCTCGCGTTCTGCGCGCCCGCAGTCTGGTTCCAGATGTAGTCCGTGTCGCTCCCGGGCACGTTGCCCGTCCACGACATGTTTCCGCCCGCGTCCGTCGAAAGCAACTGCCCTGCCGAGCCGCCGGCCGTCGGCAGCGTGTACGTCACGTTGGCCGTCTGCGTCGCGGTCTGGAGAACCGTGTAGAAATCGTTGGCACCGGCGCCGATCAAAGTGATCTTCCCGGCCGTGTTCGTTGCCGCGTCCAGCCCCAGTGTCAAGCCCGTCGCAGGACTCACGTGCAGAGCCGTCGCCGGACTCGCCGTGCCGACGCCGACATTGCCCGCGCTATCAATCCTCATGCGCTCCGTAACCGTGGTCGTGCCCGCAGCGGTCGTCAAGAACTCGATCTGAGTTGGATGCGAGGCCGTCGTCCAGACGCCCGGCGTCCGCATGATGATGTTCGCTCCACAGGCATAGGCCGAGCCATCGTGTCCGTACCCTCTCAATGACAGGAACTGGTTGTTCACTGCCGACGCGGACGGCGCTGCCTGGCTCCCGCCCGCTTGAGAACCGATAATCGCACCGGGTCCGTCAGAGGCGTATGATAGCAGTTCCAGAGCCGGCGCATTGGATGCGCCCGACGGTTTGACGACACTCAGCACAATGCCGTCGCTTCCGGTCGTCGCCCCGCTGGAGTTGAACAATGCCCTTCCAAGCATATGCAGGCTCGCGCCGGGTGACGCCGTGCCGATGCCGACGCGGTTGTTTGTCGCGTCGACAAACAACGTGTCCGCATCCACATTCAGGTTGTTCGGTATCGCCAGCGTGTTCGCATTGAACGTCAACGTGTCTGCGCCCGCGTCGCCCAGTGTGGTGTTGCCCGTCACGCTGAAGTGCGTGCCCGCAGGCGTCGTGACCGTCGTGCCCAGAGTCAACCGCGCGTTGCCGCTATTGTCCTGGAGGTCGTTGCCCATCACCTGCAGGTCGCCGTTCAGGGACATGTTCCCCGTGTTGCCCAGCACAAGCATGTCAGAACCGCCCGTCTGCAGCCGCATCAGGAACGGGCTGCCCGCGCCCGTCTCGCTCAGGAAGATACCCGTGTTCGCGGTCGTCCATGTCTGCGCCGCCGCGGGCGCGAGCTGGACGTAGCTGCTCGATCCGCTCGCCGGTGCGAAGTCAGCCGACGTGAGCCCGTCGAGCAGGTCCGCGTTCAGGTTCGTGTTCACCGTGCCATTCGAGATCGGGATATTGCCGCTCGCGTTCCCGGAGTTCCTTCCGTCGAGCGCGTCCGCGTTCAGCGCGTACGCCGCCGACAACATCTGCGTACGAGGCGACAGTGTCTCTCCCGCCACCTCGACTTCCAGGTACACTGTCGTCACGTTGGCGAAGCATGCGGTGAGCGTCGGGTA
>JAVHLO010000196.1 GCA_031082105.1 Planctomycetota bacterium | reverse complement strand
GCCACGTGTCCGGCCCTTCGCTGAAGGAGATGCCGAACCAAGTTCGGCATGACAGCAACTCGAACTTCATGAATAAAGCGGGTTGGAATGGGCATTCTGTACACAACCAATCAGTTCCTCGAGTTCGCGCTGCAGCGTGCGCTCTTGACCAAGGAGAATGCGCAGCGGTGCAAGGCGCAGTGTCTCAAGAGCGGCCGCAGCGTCACGGAGGTTGCCGTGGCGCTCGACCTGCTCAAGCCGGATCAGGTCGAGGAACTCGTCCGCGCCATCCGCAGGGCGCCGTCGGTAAGGCCCGCGATGCCCGCCGATACGCTCGTCTCTTTGCAGAAAGAGCTCGCGCCGCTCATCGAAGAGGCGGAGATCGGGAAAGGGCGGATGCTCAACCGCCGCTACCGGATCGTCGACCTGCTCGGCGAAGGCGGGATGGGCAGGGTCTACCTCGTCGCCGATACGCTGTCCGGCGGAAAGGAGATGGCGCTCAAGACGCTGCGTAGGGGGGTCCCGGCGACAAACCACCCGGATGAACGCCCTGAAAAGGAGTTCAAAATACTCGCGGGGCTCCGCCATCCCAATCTCGAGGCGGTCTACGACTACGGCCGGATCGAAGAGGGGCCCGAGGACCAACAGGGCTGCTTTTTTTTCTCATGCGAGCTCCTCAAGGGCACCGACATGCTGATCGCCAGCGAGGAGCTGACGTGGGAGCGGATCGTCCCCCTTATCGTCCAGCTCTGTCGCGGCCTGCAGTTCATCCACGCCCGCGAGCTCATCCACTTCGACCTCAAGCCGGAGAACGTGCTGGTCTGTGAAGATTCCGTGGTCAAGCTGGTCGACTTCGGGGTCGCCCGGCGAAGACAGCCGGGTCGCGAATTGCCTTTCCTCATGGGGACCATCCCGTACATCTCGCCGGAGATGCTCAGGCGCGAGCCCGCGGACCACAGGGCGGACCTCTACGCGCTTGGCGTGACGATGTACGAGCTGTTCACCAGGGAGCTGCCGTATGACGACCCGAACCCAGTGCGGGTGATCGAGTCGCATCTCAACGCGCCCATACCTCACATTCGCGCGAAGGTGCCCAGCCTGCCGCAAGGGTTGGAGGACCTCATAACCCGGCTCATGGCGAAACACCCCGCGCAGAGACCCGCGAGCGCCAACGAGGTGATCAGGACGCTCGGCCGGATTGTCGGGACGGAATATGAACTCGAGACGAAAGAGACCCTGAAAGGATATGTGGGCAGCGGCGGGTTCGTGGGCAGGGAGGACGAGCTGAACTGGCTGAAGCAGCTCTGGTCTGCGGCGCAGAAGAATGAAAAGGGCCCGCGTATCGCGATCGTCTCGGGCGAGGCCGGGATCGGGAAGAGCAGGCTTGCGCGCGAGTTCAGAATCTGGGCGCAAGTCCAGCAGGCGGCGGTCGCCGAGGCCAAGGCGAATGAAGGCATCGCGGAACCTTTCGGGCTCGCCAGAGAGGCGCTCGAGAAGATCATCCGCCAGACCGAGGTGTGGGAACATACAGGCCATACTCAGGCCGGGCTGATCCGCGCTTACGCCCCCTATCTCAAGAGCGTCATCCCCGCTGTCGGCGATTGGTTCCAGGCGGAGGACCCGCCGAAACTGGATGCGCAGCAGGAGAGCCTCCGGCTCCTGGACAAGCTCGCCGAGTTCGTCCTCAAGGGCGCGAAGACGGACGGCCTCATCATCCTTCTCGACGACGCGCAGTGGGCGGATGAGATGAGCCTGAAGTTCATCGAGTCACTCGGCCGGAAGGCGGGACTCGGGGCCGAGGGCGGAAAGGTCGTCATCGTCGTGACCGTGCGTGAAGATGAGGAGCCGGAAGCCCTCAGAAAACTGCTGAAGCGGCTGATGGCCGACGGCTGCGCGCAGGAGCGGATCCTCAGGGCGCTCTCGAAGACGCAGCAGGAACAGTTCGTCAGGACGATGTTCGGCGAAGGGGCGAACGTTCTCGGCGAGAAGATACTGTCGGTCGAGATGAGCGGCAATCCGCTCTTCCTCGAAGAAGTCCTGCGCGAGTGGGTCGACGACAAGGTGCTGCAATGGCGCGCGTGGGGTTGGGAAGTGGACAGGGAACGATGGAAGGAGGCATCTCTACCCGGGGGAGTCAGGGACGCGATCGCCCGCAGGCTGCGCAAGCTTGCCGATGCCGAACGCGACTGGCTGCAGCGTCTCGCGATGTGGGGCAAGGCGGTGACGGAAGACGAGATGTCGCTGCTGAGCCGGCTCGAAACCAGACCGCGGCGCAAAGGTCATTCGCAATCATCCGTCCGCCGGACGGTGAGGATTCACCAGACGGGAGAAGAGCTTGCCAACCTCCTCAGCCGGGGGCTGCTGAGACAGGAGGCGACCGCCGATGCGGTCGCGTATCGGTTCGCGCACGACCGGATCAGGGAGATGATCACGAAGGACATGACAGTCGAGACCCGGCGCAAGCTGAACCTGGAACTGCTCGGGCGGCTCGAAGCCGCCATCGCGTCCGGGCGGAGAAAGGAGCGCGATGAGATCGACCGGCTTGCGCGCCTGGCGTGGGAAGGCGGGGCAAAGGACAAGTATGCGCGCTATGGCGAATCGGCCGCCGAGAACGCCGTCAATCGCTACGCGCCCGCGGAGGCCCGGGACGCCTTCAGGCGGCTCCTTGAGGTCGGCCTGCCACCTGAAAAGGAAATCCGGGTGCTCACGCAGGTCGGCGATCTCTGCGGTACTCTGGGAAACGTGGCTGAAATGGTGTCCGCCTACAGCGAGGCGCTCGTGAGGATCGCCGCCCTTTCGGCCGACCCGGCCGCGCCGGGATTGAGCGAGCGACTGCTGAACGCCGCTGCGCAGCTTGAGCAGAAGCGCGCCCGCGCATTGTCCAGGCTGGGTCGGATCGCGGAGGCCGAACAGGGTTTCAAACGCGCCGTGCAACTCCAAGAGGACCGGGTCCTCGCGCCGGCGGAGGCCCTCGAATACGCAAGGACCCTGCACCAGTACGGATGGTTCCTGGCGGACTTCAAATTCCAGGTCGAGGAGGGTGAAGAGTTGGTCAGGAAGGGGATCGAGCTCGCGCAGGCTCAAGGGCCTTGCGGCGAGGAGACGATGTGCGACGGTCGTGTCAGGCTTGGCGGCATCGCGGCGGTGCGCGGCGACATTGCCACCGCACTTGAACACTGCCGTGCCCAATTGGATTTCTACGAGCGCACCGGCCAGAAGTGGGGGCTCGCGAAGGCGTTGAACAACGTCGGGCATATGCTCGCCGGCCTGCAAGACCTGTCCGCGGCCGTGAAGGTCCTTCAGCGGGGATTGAAGGTCTCCGAAGAGATCGGCTACCGATGGGGAATGACGCTCGTTCTGCAGAACCTGGGCCAGGCCTACAGGTATAAGGGAGAGCTCGACCGGTCGATCCAGTGTCAGGAGCAAGCGCTCGCAATCGCCGAAGAAATGGGAGATGCGCAGATGATCGCAGGCGGAGCGCATGAGTTGGCGTTGTCGTGCAGGGAGCAGGGCGACGTCAACCGAGCGCTCGAACTCAACCTGAGAGCGGCGCGAATCTGCGAAGAGATAGGCGACAAGCGGGGCCTTGGACGCGCGCTGTGCAACATCGGAAATACCTATCTTGAAATCGGTGAACTGGCCCAAGCGATCGAAACCTATTCCCGATACCTGGCGTTGAGCGACAGCATCGGCGACAAGGTCGCGCACAGGCTTTCACGATACGCGTCTGCGGCTGCGCTGATTGAAAAGGGGGAGCTCGACCGGGCCCTTGAGCTCTGGCAGGAAGGCCAGGCCGGGGCAAGCGGTCCGGCCAGCAGGCATCAACAGAATTCTGCCTTGACCGTATCGGCTCTCTTGCAGCTCGCGCGCAAGGACTATCAGAAGGCCCATGCGGCCTGCGACCAGGGCATTTCGGCCGCCCGCGAGGTCGGGACCGGCCTGGTGGAAGTCGAGTTTGTTCAGATCAAACTGAGCATACTGCGCCGCCAGGGCCGGCACAAGGAGGGGCTCTTCCTTGCCCGTGACGCGCTTCGTCTTGCTGACGAACTGAACGCGTCGGGCGCGATTCGCGGGGCGCTCAACGCAGAAATGTGCCGGAGCGCGGCGGAGCTGGGCGACAGGGAGGCCGCGACGCAAGCGCTCTCGCAGGCGGAGCGGCTCATCGGCGGCGCCATCTTCCGGGTGAAGCTCGACCTGGAACTTGCGCGCGCGCGGTGTGCGATGGCGTTCGGTGACAGGGAGGCCGCGCGCGGATTGTACAAGGAAATCATAGGCTCGTTGCGCGAGAAGGGCTTCGTCTATCGGGTGGATGAGATCGAGGAAGAGCTCCGCAGGGTCACGGGGGAAGGCCGCGAATAGTCGTGGATTGTCGCGAGTTTTCAACGTATCCGGTCCTCGATTCGTCGAGGAATGCCAACGGGGACTGAACGAGACTAGCCCGCATTATTTACGAACGCGGCGACATCTGCTCGAGTTCGTAGTGACGCCGTAAGGCGTTGTCCAATCGAGCGCCTGACGGCGCCACTACAAACTGTCGGCCTTCGCCGAAGGTTCGTAAAATGATGCGGGCTAGTCCGACAGCAGGATGCTCGACGCCTCTTCGAGCGTCGTCACCTTTTCCGCGACGAGCCGGAGAACGTCGCCGCGGAGCGAGACCACTCCCTCTCTCCGCGCGACCTGGGCGACCTGGATCTCCGTGCCGCCCTCGGTGATGATCCGCTTCAGGTCCTTGCTGCGCACAGGCATCACCTCGAACACCGGCGCGCGCCCCTTGTAGCCGACGTTCTTGCACGCCGGGCAGCCCTTGCCGGCGTAAACGTGAGGCAGCAGCTCCAGCTCGGATTCGTCGAGGACCTGCTTGATGCTGTCCTCGATCCGCGTCTCCTCGATACAGTGCTTGCAGATCCGCCTCACCAGCCTCTGCGCGATCACGACCTTCACCGCGGAGGCGACGAGGTACGGCTCGATACCCATGTCGATGAGGCGCACAACCGTTGCGGGCGCATCGTTTGTGTGCAGGGTTGAGAGGACAAGGTGGCCCGTCAAGGCCGCCTTGACAGCGATCGCCGCGGTCTCGAAGTCGCGCATCTCGCCGACCATTATGATGTCCGGGTCCTGGCGCAGGAACGAGCGCAGCGCCATGTCAAAGGTGAACCCGATGTACGGCTTCACGTTCACCTGCGTGATCCCCATCATGTTGTATTCGACGGGGTCCTCGACCGTGACGATGTTCACGTCGGGCTGGTTGAGCTGTTTCAGCATCGTGTAGAGCGTGGTCGATTTTCCGCTGCCGGTGGGCCCCGTGACGAGTATCATCCCGTACGGGTTATCGAGCGCCCCGCGGATGTCATTGAGCGCCTTCGGGCCGAACCCGACCTTGTCCACGTTGTCGGGCAGCGAGCTTACGCCTAGGACGCGGATGACGATCTTCTCGCCGTAGATGCTGGGCAGGCAGCTCACGCGGAAATCGAGCGTCTTCTGGTCGCCGAGGATGACCTTCACGCGTCCGTCCTGCGGGAGGCGCTTCTCGGAGATGTCCAGGTTTGCGAGGATTTTGATACGCGAGGTGACGCTCTGCTTGATGGTCGCAGGCAGGGTCAGCATCTGATGGAGCACGCCGTCGATCCGGAATCGCGCGCGGAGCTCCTTCTCGAACGGTTCCAGGTGGATATCGCTCGCCCCCATCTTGACGCCCTGGAGGAGGATGGCGTTGACCAGCCTGATGATGGGCGGGTCGTCGGCCCCGCCCTCGAGGTTTGCCACGGACAGGTCCTCGGCCTGTATTTCCCCCACCTCGACGTCGCTCATAACGCCGTCAATGAGCTTTCCGAACGACAGCAGGCCGGTCGACTTTTTTTTCGGGACGCCGGTCTTCTTCTTGGCGGCCTGAGCGCCGGGCGCGGGGCCGCTCTTCTTTTTCGCATCGGGCGCGCCGGCCTCGGGGCCGTACATGGCGACCCATGCGCCTTCGAGCGCCTTCGGGCCGATCACGAGCGGCTTCACCGGCCGGTTCGCCTTCCGCGAGATCGCCTCGATCGCTGCCTCGTCGTCGGGGTTCATCATCGCAAGCTGGAGCATGTCGCCGACCACCTGGACCGGGACACAACCGTACTGCTTCGCAAGCGTCGACGGGACGAGACTCCCGAGGCTCGGATCGAGCTTCGTGGTGGCCGGATTGAAGGATGGGATGCCGGTCTGGCGCGTGAGAATCTCGACGAGGTGCTCTTCCGACACGAAACCCTTCTTCACGATCACGGCGCCCAGGAAGCCGCCATCCTGTTTCTGGGCCTGTAGCGCCTGTTCGAGCTGCTCCTTCGTTATCGCGCCTTCGGAGACGAGCATTTCGCCGAGTTTTGCCATGTGCGTCTGTCCTAAAGAAAAAGTTCATTGACCATTGGGCATTTGTCATTTCCAATTGGCAGTTGGTTGTTGACTTGGATGGACTCCTGTGGCCCAATGTCAAATGACAAATGATCAATGGCAAATGGCTAATGTCAGGCTGAACAGGATCTGGAATCTTGTTTGATTCCGCTAAAAAAACCTTTGGTGTCATGCCGAACGCGGTTCGGCATCTCCTCTACCCTTGGACAAGGAGATTCTGAACCGAGTTCAGAATGAC
>JAVHLO010000195.1 GCA_031082105.1 Planctomycetota bacterium | reverse complement strand
CATCCATGTCGTGCCAGCCAGTGGCGACCGCAATCGTCGAAAAGCGAGGAAGGCCGATACAGGGCAACGCCGGGCCTGCCCTGATTCCACGAGTGAGACTATCCGGCGGGACCTTTGACATGCGAGCCGGGATCGGACTCCCTACTTGCGCCTCAAGGCCCTTTCGTCGCTGACCGATATCTTCTTGGCGCGCTTGGCCCTGCGACGGTTTATGATGGCCTGACCGTGTTTTGTCTTCATCCTCTGCCTGAACCCGTGCTTGTTCTTGCGCTTCCGGATGCTTTTCCTGTACGTAATGCTCACGACAGATCCTCAAACAATGGTATGGGGATACATTCAAACCCCATAGTATAGCAAATCCGGCGTGGTTTGTCAAACTGTTGGGTCGGAGCGGATGCCGGCATGGTTGTGGATAATTCCTTTGCCCCCTCCTGCTACAGCGGCCGCTCCATGTAGTAGACCTTGCCGACGCTCTCAAAGTACGGTGCGACGATGCGGAATCCCGCGCGCGAGTATGCCCTTATCGCCAACTGGTTTTCCCGGCCGACCATAACGCCTATCTTCTTGTTTCCCCCCTTTCGCAGGTAGAGGCAGGCAGCGTCCAGAAGCGCCTGACCGACCCCCTTGCCGCGGCACTCCGTTGCGACGACGAATGCCCAGATCTTGGCTTCACTGAGGGTATAGATCAATGGCGCGCGAGTCTTGTCGCCACCCGTGCGCACGGCCCGGACTCCGTACATCGAAATCGCCAGCAGCGCGGTCTTCAACCAGAAGGCGGGCGACGCACCGTACCTGAGATGCAGCGCGTTTATGATCAGGCTCAGGGTCATGCCTCTGCTGAACGCGTCGTACTTGAGTCGCGCCGCACTCTGGCTCGTAATGCAGTATCCCGCGATGCCGTCGGAATCCCTCGCGACAAGCAACCCTTCGGGTTCGATGCGGTGATACAATCGAACCTTGTCGAGGTACAGGTTATACCATCCTCCGCCGCGGGCGACTATTTCCCGCACCCTCGACCGTTCCGGTGGGTCGAAATGCAGCGCGGCGATTTCCGGGAGTTCGGCGATCGTTGCGGGACGGACGACGACCCTGGCGGCGCCGGATTCGTCCACCCCGGGCGCGAGACCCGCTCCGGATTTCGACGTTTCTCCCAGGTCGCGCACCATGTAGTAGACGCTGCCGACGCTCTCGACGCGCGCCCCGATCGTATGAAATCCGCTGCGGGTGTAGGTTGCGACGGCCTGTGCGTTATCCTGCTTCGCCATGACTCCGATTCTCGGCATGCGAGCCCTGCCGGCGTATTCGCATGCGGCCTCAATCAATCCACGGCCGACTCCCGCGCCGCGACACTCCTGGACCACGACCAGCGCCCATATCATGGCCTTATCCAGTTTCGGCTGCGGGGGGGCCGCCCCTTTCTCGTTGTTGCGTCGCAGGTTCCGTACCCGTGCCGTGGCAACCGAACGCAACAGCCGGAGCCCTTTGAAGATGATGGCCCGCGTGAATCCATAGCACATGAGCAGGGCTTTCATGATCATGCCCATGTGCAGTCCCTTGATCAGGACGGTCCGCCTCAGCTTGCCGCTGTTCCTGCTGGCAATGCAGAAACCTATGATCTTGCCCCCTTCTTCGGCGACAAGCACACCTTCGGGTTCGAGGCGGAAGTACAGCCAAACCTTGTCGCTGTAGAAACTGAACCAGTGACCGCCTTCGGCGATCCGCTCATCCAGCCGCGACACGAGCGGCGGATCGATGTGCATCGCGGCGATGTACGGGATGTCTCTTGCCTTTGCAGGGCGGATTGTCATGGTCTGCCCCAGAAGTTGCAGCGAGCAGTGAGTAGTGGGTAGCGAGAAGAACACAGAGAGCGAGGTCTCTTTTCCTTCCCCCGCTACTCACTACTTCCGATCATGGACAGAAGCGCGTTCTCGATACGTTCCGCTGCCCTGCCCCAGGTGAACCTGTCGCAGACATATTGTCGGCACTTCGCTCGGATCAACTCGAGTTCATCGCGGCGTTCCATCCAGAACCGGATTCCGTCCGCGATGGACGACGCGTCCGCGCCGGCGCAGACGAGCCGCCTGTCGAGCGGCGAGAGCACTTCAGGGATTCCGCCGACTGGCGTGCCCAGCACGGGTGTGCCGCACGCGAGCGCCTCGACAGCGACCAGCCCGAACCCTTCGAGCGCCAGCGTCGGCACGACGACGAGATCGGACGCGGCGAAGAGGTTGCGCATCTGTTCCTCGCCCAGGTTCCCGGTGAAACCGACATCATCACCGACGTTCAGCTCGCGCGCGAGGTCTTTCAACCGGCCTTCGATCGGCCCGCTGCCGCCGATCAAGAGACGCACGGCCTGCCCGCGCGCGCGCAGCGTCTTCACGGCCTCGATCAAGTTGGGTATCCCCATCCGCGGAATCAGCCTGCGTACCGTGGACAGGAGGAACGTCTCCGGCTGCACTCCGGTCCGCCGCCTTGCCTCCAGCCGGTCGGCCGCCGGAAAGAACCGCGCCGTGTCGGCTGCGCCCGGGATGACGTGCACGGGACATGCCCTGCCCGGATGCACTCTTCCCAGCAGCGAACGCATGTAGTCGCTCAGGACAACTATTGCCCGGCATTTCCTCAACGCCTGGCGCTCGAGGTTCCTGCGCAGCCCGTACCCGAGCCGGAATGCGGGCCCGCCGCGCCGGCGGGCGGGCGAATGGCCCTGGTCCGCGGAACCCGCACGCATACCCGGGACGGCCGGAGGTGCGCCTGTCCATTGCCCAGCCAGTGATTCGACGAGAAACTCTTCGCACCACGGCGAGTGGAAATTGTACAGGCGCTTCAACGTCATCGAGCGCGGGTGCGACAGCACCGACAACGCGGAGAGCGGTTGATGGAACATGACGGCTTCAGGACTGAATGTCCGCGCCAGGCTGCCGAAGACCCTGCACGGCAGGACGAGCGGCGCGATCGCACCGAGAAGACCGCGCGCCTCGCCCGTCTGTCGCCTTCTCTCCGGATCGGGTTCGTAGTGGAACCAGTGGAAACAGACAGAACCGAGGGTATCGCGACCGGACCGGTTCCTGGAACCCGAGATGACTGCGATCTCGTGGCCGCGTTTCGCGAGCTCCGCGCAGTGGTTCAAGACCACCCGAGTGCTGCCGCCCAGGCTCTTGAGGTCCATGAAATCAGTTATGACGACGATACGCATGCTTGTAATGGGTACGCGCGCCGTCGAGCAGGCCTTTGATCCCCTCCAGGAACGGGGCGAGATCATGGAACTCAAAGGCGAACTTGAGGAACCTCAACAGTCGCGCGGCAAGAAAGACCGGAAGAAAACGGCGCTCGAAATGGCGGAGGAACAGCAACAGGTAGTTATGACCGTACCAGTAGGCCCATCGGGCCGCGGACCTGGCGCGACATCCACCGCCCGTACCTTTCAGGTGAACAAGAAGCGCAGCAGGTTCGAAGACTATCCGGCCGCCGAGCTTTCCTATCCTCAGGCAGAGGTCGCTCTCCTCCAGGTGCGCTGTGCCGCCGAACGATTCTGAGAAGCCGCCGACCCGTTCGAGCGCGGTTTTCCTGAAAGACATGTTGCAGCCGAACGCCGAGTCGACAAAACACCGCGCGGCGGAGGAATACCCGGCGGTGAAGTCGGCGTCCCAGCGGCGGAAGGCGCCAACCCTTGCGGCGGCTGCGGACACAGAGCCGCCGTCGGCGCCGGCGCCCGCGACGAGCGATTGCAGCAACGGACGCCATGCATCCGGATCGCTCCGCCCGGATACGCCGCCGTCGACGACCCGCCCCGCAACGCCTGCGACCGCGGAATCGGAATAGCACGCAATATGGGCCGAGACAAAACCCTGACCGACCGCCACATCGTCGTCGCAGAAAATGATGATATCGCCCCTGGCATGAGCCGTCCCCACGTTCCTCGCGTTGGGTAGACCCTTCTCCGAGATGCGAACGACACGGAGGCGCGGCCCGTTCTTCGCCGCATAGTCGGCCAACGCGGGATCGGCGGTGTCGTTCTGATCCACGACGACCACCTCATAGTCATGCGCCGACTGGTCCAGGACGCCCGCCAGCGCACAGGCGATCTCATGGAACCGCCTGCCAAAGGTCGGGACAACTACCGTCGCGGACAATCGCCCGGACGGGCCGGCGCATCGCGCGGCCTCTGTGCCCTGATCACGGGAGTTCATTTTTCGCGCGTCACTCCTTCCTTGGAGATGCGGAGGCCAAGGACCCGGCTCAACAAGAGCTGCACCTTGCGCGTCAGCCGCCTCATCCCCCGGTCGCTCTCAGCAAGCACCCTGTCCTGCCACCGCCTCAACGTCGACAGGTTGCGCTCGACGGTGTAGAACGGCGCGGGCTCGTCGGTCAGCCAGTAGTCGTCGGAGATGAACCCGACCGATTTCGCGTGTTCGTACAGCGCGGTGCCGGGGTAGACCGTCGTCAACTGCACTGCCACGGAATCGGGACGGGTCTCCCGGATCAACGCGCACGTCTCCGCGATTGTCTCATCCGACTCTCCCGGGTTGCCGATCATGAGCAGCGCGTGCGCCCTGATCCCGCAGGCTTTGGTCATCGCGAACGCCTCTACGATGCGGCTCCGGGTCACCTGCTTGTTCACCCGTTCGAGAATCTTCTGCGAGCCCGACTCGACGCCATACGCGATCATGACGCACCCTGCCTTGGCGGACGCGGCGAGCATCTGCTCGTTCACGAAATTCGGCCGGGTTTCAAAATCCCACTTAACGTCCAGTCCGCGCGCGACGAGCTCCCGGGAGATCTCGATCACCCGGCCAGGATTCACGCTGAAGAGGTCGTCGGTGAAGTTGAAGAAACGCCTTCCCTGCGCATGAAGGCTTGCGATCTCGTCCACGACGTTTCTTGCCGACCTGCCGCGCCACCGGTTCCCCCAGAAGGCCGGCACGGAACAGAACTGGCACTTCGCCACACAGCCGCGGGAGGAGTTGATCGGCGCGTATTTCAACCGCCTGTACTTCGGCGGCTGATACGGCCGGTAGCTGTCGAGGTCGAAATACTTGTATTCCGGGAACGGCAGCGTATTCAGGTCTTCTATGAGCGGTCTGGCAGAATTCGACACGACCAGGTCGCCGCTGAAGCTGCCGAATCCGGCGACGCCGGTGGGTTCGGGAAAATTCCGCTCAGGGACTTCCGTCTTGTCATTCTGAGCTTGTTTTCCGCCTCCGGCGGATCCCGACGGCGGTCGGGACAGAATCCCCCTGTCCGGTCCCTTGCCGAATGCGGAGGCGTCAGTACAGATCACGGATACCGGCCTGAGCGAGATTCTTCTTCGGAAGGCGATGCCCGCAATCGAATCGATCTCACGCCGGTTCGAAAGCGCATCGGTCAGTTCAAGCATGGTGTTTTCGCCTTCGCCCATCACGATGAAGTCGACCGACGGGTGGTTCATGAGAACGTCTTTCCAGAGGAGGGTCGGGTGCGGCCCTCCGAGCACGACCGGGGTTGCGGGCAGCATCTGCTTGACCACATCGGCCACCTGGAAGACCCCGGCGCGCTGTTCCGTGAGGCAGGTGATGCCGACGAGTTCCGGCCTGGACTGTCGGAGTCGGTTACGGACCGCGTCCATCGTCCAATCGAGCATGTCGACGCACTCGACCTCGTGACCGGCCCGCGCCAGCACGGCGGCGATAGAGGCGATTCCAATGGGCGGGCTGTAGGGCACAAAAAACTTGCGCCCGAACTTGCCCTTGTAAACCACAGGCGCGCTGAGGAGAAGAACTCTCATGTTGCCACGGAAACAGCAGCTACGATTCGAGTCTTCCGTATAACGAGGCGGAAGCGTACGAACACAGAATTTTGGATTTTGGATTCTAGATTTTGGATTTGGCTCACTCAATCCAAAATCTAGAATCTAAAATCGTACGTACTTTGCCGGGTCGCGCAGTCCGGCGTCCCGGAAGCCCTTCAGGCGATTTGCGCAGCTATCGCATCGGCCGCAGGCGAGTCCGCGGGGCGACGGATCGTAGCAACTGTGTGTCTTCGAGAAGTCGACCCCCAGCCGCGCGCCCAGGAGCACAATCTCCTTCTTGCTCCTGTACAGGAGCGGCGCCCGCACCCGGAACCTGAGCGTGCTTTCAGAACCGGCCTTCGTTGCCGGCCCGGCGAGCCGTTCAAAACCGCGGAGAAAGGCGGGGCGGCAGTCCGGGTACCCGCCGTAGTCAACCACGTTCGCCCCAATGAAGATATCGGCAGCGCGGAGCGTTTCGGCCCACGCCAAAGCGATCGAAAGGAATATGAGGTTGCGCGCGGGGACGTAGGTCGAGGGAACACTCGATTTTGGATTCTGGATTTTGGATTTTGGACTTACAATTGCGGATTTCGGATTTGGGATTTCGGATTTGGGCACGTCGATCTCCGAAGTGAGCGCGGAGCCGCCAATGGAGCGCAGGTCGACGTTCAGCACGAGATGCTCTTCAGCGCCGAGCGAGCGCGCCACCCTGCGCGCGGCGGCCAGTTCGCATCGATGCCGCTGGCCGTAGTCGACGGTCAGGCAGAAGGTGGCGTGCCCGGTCTTCGCGGCGACCGCCAGGGTGACGGCGGAATCAATGCCGCCGCTGAGCAAGACTACCGCCGGGTTTTGGATTTTGGATTTTGGATTTTGGATT
>JAVHLO010000194.1 GCA_031082105.1 Planctomycetota bacterium | reverse complement strand
CGGTCCGCTGTCCGTCGTCATTGTACTCGAAGGCAGCGGTGATGTTCTGGTTATGGTCGCGCGTGCAGATGAGGCGGTTTCGCGAATCGTATTCGAAGTACCTATTGAATCCGTTGGGGTCGGTCATGCCGACACGATTGCCTGTGTTGTCGTACGAAAAGGAGGTGGTTCGACAATCAGTGCCTTCGCCGTTCTTCACGAGAAGTCTGCGTGAGGCAGTCATACGCCCACGCTTGTCGTACACGTAGCGGTTCCCCGATACGAAGTCATCGCCGGCTACCTCCACCCAGCTTTCTTCGAGTCGGCCGCCGGCGGTGTAGCGATATTCTTCGTACCGCGTCTGCACGTCGCCGGGAGTAGAATCGCGCACGGTACTCACCAATTTGCCGCGTGAATTGTATTCACATTCGGTAATTTCAATGTGTGTGCCCCAGCGTTCCTTACGGCGAATACTGCTGTCGGCGTTGTAGAAGTAGTTCGTATGCCCCGCGCCTGTACGCTGTGTACGAGTCGTTCTGCCAAGGCTGTCGTATTCGAAGGTCGAGATGGTTGAGTTGCTCTTTGACCAGGTCACATTCCCGTTCACATCGTATTGATGCTCAGTCTTGAGGATGCCGGTCTTGGCCTCGAGAAGCCTGCCCAGTTTGTCGTACTTGTGTGTAGTGGAAGCGCCCTGCGGCGGATTCTCCACCATGGTATTCGAGTCTTCATCGTATGAATATTCAGTGACGCGATTCGAGGGCGCAATCACTCTCTTCACGCGGGAAAGGGCATCGAGTTCGTAGCTCGTGGCCGCCGCGACACGCGGCTTGCGTTTCGTCATATTGCCCATGCGGTCGTACTCGAACCGCTCGGGCTGGGAGGTTCCCGGCGCCAGTATGGAGGTCACGAGCCCGGTGCCGCTGTCGCCCTCCTCGTCATGGACGTAGGTTGTCCACATATTCCGCGGGTCCTTGGATGCCATGATGCGACCCGCATTGTCATACAAGTACCCCTGAGTTATGGACGGGTCGGGTATGCCCGTCCCAAAATGCGGGTACTGGATTTCGCTGAGGTTGCCGCGCGAATCGTACTCGTATGCGGTCTCGATGTTCTCGGAGTCGCGCATGCGGGCGACGCGGTTGAAGCCATCGGTTGTGTACAGGTAGTACGACACCGGACCTAGTTCCGTCTCATCGACACCCGGTTCCATCACTCCAAGCAGGTTGTTCTGTACATAGTGCGGTGTCTGGGGGCCGAGGAGCGTATTCCAGGGCGGTTCGGCCGGGGGCATCGGGAATCCCAGGTGCGTGAAATCGGATACGGTATAGGCATATCTCGTCGTAGTGTCGTTCTTGTCCGTGAATTCGATGACGTTGTAGTAGATATCGAACTTCCTAGATATGGCGCCAAACACGTCCACCACTTCGCCCGCCAGACCGGTCGCCGGGTCGAATGCGACCGTCTTTTTGACATTCGCGCGGTCGTAGAACTCCGCCTTGCACATCTTGATGACATTGAGATACGGCTGCGGCACTTCTGTGGGGACATCAATGTACTTGAGCCATCGCGTCTGTTCGTACGGGTCGAATGATATTGCGCACCTTCTGTCAAGGCCGTAGAAGAACCTGGTTCCATAGCTCGGACCTGAGGCGGTATCCCCTACCCTTCCCTGCAGGCCGCGCGGGGTCGCGATCGCGGCGAGCAGGCGGGGCAACTGTGCGGTCAGCAGCGGCTCGAACAAGGCGGGCTCGGGGTGGTTCTGCGGCATCGACGGGACCGCACCGAGCGGCGTGCCGTCCCCGTCCGGCAGCGGGTGATAGAGGAACTTCCAGGCGTAGGGCATGGGGTCATCCGGCGTGAGACCCCCGGTGGCGTCAAACGTGACGGTCCTCAGCTTCTCCTGCTCGTACAGGAACGAGATGCTGTGCGGCGGCGCTGCGCCCGATGCGTCGGTGATCGAGACGATCCTCTCCTGTGGATCGTAAGCGAAGGTGGTCGTTCTGCCCGCCGAATCCTGGACGGATGAAAGGAGGCCATCCTGGTAGAACAGAACGAGCTCATTCCCGTTTGTGTCCCGGATCTTGTCCAGCTTCCCGGTCTCCACGCTGAAGAAGTACTCCATCCCGTATTTCGAAACCAGTACATAGCGCCATCCGCCGGCGGCTTGCCGGGCCTCGATGCGGGCATAGTAGCGCGCGCGAATCTCGGGGATAGTGGCGCCAACGCCGTTCACGGTCACAATATACGGGTTGAACACGATCTTGCGTCCGTCTGCGAGCGAGAGGATGCCCCCAGTCGGGACACCTTGTCCGTCCACGGTCGCGAACGCCCCTGACGCGGTGAGATACATGTGGTAACTGTGCGTCCATCCGGGCCCGATGACGCCGGGTTCGGGGTCGAGAGAGTTATGGAAGAGGGAGCAACTGGTGGAGATCCCTTTTCCGTTCGATGAGAATAGCGGCAGGGAGAAGAAGAGGTTGCCGTTCGAGACGTTGACTGACGCATTGGGCCCGACGTCGAACATGCAGTATGGATCCTGGTCGCCGAGGTTGGGCTGATAGGTATGCGTGGAGTAGCTGCCCATGCTGTCGTAGAACGTCCCCGATTCTGAGAGATACGTTGTCTCGAGCCCGACCATGGCGCCGCCCGTGAAATGGTCCCATGGCGCGCCGGGCGCCATCTTGCGCACGCCGGTCTCGCAGCCCAGGAGGTATGTCTCGCCGTTCAGGTTCTCGAGGGCGCGGTGCTTCACGGTAGATGGCGACGCCTCGGGACAGACCTGCCAGCCTCCGGCGGTCTTGTCGAAAAAGCGCGTCACAGTCTGTGGCTGGTTCGGCGTGGCCGGCAAGGGCTCGGCCGGCGCCATGTACTTGAGCCGCATGGCTCCGTTCTCTGTGAGCCACAGGGCCGGGCTGGACGCCGCAAGGTCCGACGCCTGCACGAGAGACGCGGCGCTCCCGGCCGCGCTGCTCCAGTAGACGGTATCGGCGAAGACGCAAGGGCTTGTCACTCCGTGCGGCCACGCAAGATGGACGTTGTTTTCCAGATCCGAAAGGGACATTGCGACATCACTTAGTCCGGTATAGTCCATCCAGAGCACAGGCTCAAGCCCCAGCGGGGCATCCGTGGGGATCGCCAGGCCGTTGGGCAACGCATTCTGGAGGAACCAGCCGTCATTCGTCCGAATCCACTCCCGGGAGGCCGGCAGCGGCGAACCGTAGTTGTCCGACCGAGAGAATTGCGCCGACCCCGTGGACTGGCCGTCGGTGCATGTCTGGGCGGCGGACAGAGTAAGATTCGACTGGATCGTCATATCCTGTTGGTCCGGAATGCTCACAGTGTCGCGGATGGCGAGCTGCTCGCTGATCGTTTCGCTTGTTGTAATGGACTCCAGTGGCGCTCCGTCCGGGTCGGGCGGTGTGGTCTGCCAGACGCGAGTGCGCTTGCGGGTCACGTTTCTTGCCATGTACGAGTAGCGCAAGCGTCCGCAGTTGTCACGGCGAACGATGATGCCGACGCAGGGCCGGTTCGCGTTGTCGAGGCTGGAATTGATTCCATGCGTCTCAGCCACCAGCACATATTCATTTGTCGCGGGGTTCAACTGTAGCGTTTGTGACATCGTTTGAGTCTCGAGGTACGTGTGCTGCGGCGGGTCGAATATGAGCTGCGCCGACGACCAGGAATTCGAGGTCGGCTGATACAGCGCCTTGTACAGACGGGGGTAGAGGAAGTAGTGTGTCGTCCATCCGTCAGGGTCGTCCGCCGGGATGGTCGAAACGATCTCGGTCACATACGTGTTTGTGTAGCTGCCTCCACCCGGCGCGCCGGTATGAACCTCTGAGCGACTGAAATAGGGTTTCTTGCGCTCGACCACCCAGACGGCTGCAAGCGAATCGCCTTCGCGTACCAGGATGGGCGATCTGGGTGTGTCGTCCGGCGGGGCAACGGATGACGGCCCGACCGCGACTTCAGGTGAAGACCATCCGGTAGAGGTTCTGTCGGCCCAACGGGTCGTGGAGAACACGATCTGTGGTTTGGCGGTAGTCAAGTCCAGATCGAGCCACGCAGCGACGGCAATGTCGGTCGGCAACGCTGCAACCGAGACCTGTGAGCCGGACGGGGACATGTGGACTGCTACCTGTGGAGTCCACTGCAGCGTATATTCATGCACGGGGAAATGTCCTGTCTCGGCCGGAAGTGTCTCCGGACGCGGCTGCACCGCAACGAGCGCGACGGCAAGCGCCGCGAACACGCCGAGACGTACGGCCCGACCGAAATCGCCCGCGAGCCGCTCGCGCACGCGACGGCCGCAGCGCTTGGCAGCCTGCCAAGCGCGCCTGACCGATACGCCCAGGATGTAGCCGAAACTCAGTGATGCGTGAGAAGACATGCGAACGTCCTCCGAATCGGTGAACAGTGACCGGAAAACAGTAACCAGTAAACAGTATCATGAACGGCAGGGAACGACGCTCAACATCGGCTCGTTTCTGCCGGTTCAATTCCGTCTATTTTCGCGCAGCTTCTCAGCCAGGTCGTACCTCCCCGCCGCCTCCGCCTCGCGGATCTGGTGATCGAGAAATTTGTTGACGCCCTCTGTCATTGCGCGTGCCTGCTCCTCCGGGCTTGCAGTCTGCACGCGGGACGCCGGGGTCTTCGAAGCCGCCGGCTGAGGCCCGGTTCCCGTTGAACTCGCCGGCTCGATGTAGCCTACCGGGCTTCGACTCCCTCTGTCCTTGATCTGCACCTTGCCGGAAGAGCTGCCGCCTGACGCCCCGTTTCGGTCAATGGTCGCATTCTGACCGCCCGGCTCAGTTGTCTCCGACGATGACCCGCTCCCGGGGCCACGACCGAGAACCAGACAGTACGCCATCGCGAGCACACCCGCCGCTATTCCGAGGGCGGCAAGCCCCTGCGCGGCCAGCTTCAGATGTCCTTGCCAATCGATCATCAATCTTCCTGAAAACATGTTCACTTCAGGCATCCTGTTCGTCCCGTTGACCAGAGGGCGAAGTCCTCTCCAGAGACGAAGCCTGTCCGTGAAGAACGCCCGTCTCAAAACAACCCCCTGAATCCCCCTTTGCTAAGGGGGACTCCCGAACACCCCCTGAATCCCTCTCTGCCAAGGGGGTCTCCCGCAAACATCAATTCCCGTTTGTCAAGGGGGTGCCCGCAAGGATCCCCTGGATTCCCCTTCGTCCAGGGGGACTCCCTGCTAGTCCGACTCGTTCACGGCGTTATCGACGGCGGTGATCCGGTACCGATACTGGCTGCCGTTCACCACCCCATCGTCGCGGTACTGCGTACCGACCACCGGCAGTTCGTTCAGCTTGACGAACTCCGACTCGTTCGGGGCCTTTCGATAGACGTTGTAGCCGAGCAGGTCCAGGTCCGTGTTCGGCAGCCACTGGAGGTGGACGGCGTTGCTCATGCCGAGCGCACTCAAGCCGGTCGGCGCCGCGGGCGGCACCATATCGACCGCGATAGTGACGGAGAAAGACAGCGGCGAAATGTTCCCGTACGAATCCCGCGCGCGCGCCGTGAAGGCGTAGGTTCCGTCAGACAGCGGCAAGGAGTAGTTTGCGGATCCCACACTCCAGGTGTTCTCATCGGTCGCCATCGCAGTACAGACCGCTACTCCATTGGCATACACGAAGATGTTGGTCGTCATCCCTGGGAATTCCGGCGGCGCCACGGTGCCCGCGACTGTTGGAGTAGCGTCATTTGTCTTCTTCGGACCCGACGGGAAGGTAATGATCGGTGCAGCCAGATCCTTCGGGTATGCCGCCACCTCATTCGAATTGGGGCTTTCATGCCCGGCGGAATCCTGGGCCCTGACAACGTAGTAGTAGAACGTTGATGCTATGACGTTGAGATCAGTGTAGGTCGTGTTTGCGAGAAGGCCTGGGCTGATTTGTGTGTACGGTCCACCGGCCGTTTCGCTGCGGTAGACCTTGTAGCCTGCAATACCGGGGAAGTCGACCGGCATCCAGTTGAGCACCACCTGTACGCTGCTTGCCTGCGCCATGTGCAGGTAAGCCGGCGCGGGGAGAGTCACCCCCGGCGTCGCGCTGACCGCCGCCGAGAATGGGCCTTCGTTGCCGGCAAGGTCAACCGCCGTCACGGCGAAGAAGTACTGTACTCCATTCGTGAGCCCGGTCGCAGTGTATGAAGGTGACGGCGGGCCTGGGGGCACAAGCGTCAGATTGATCTTCATCCATCCGTTGGCATTCATGTAGACGTTGTACCCGGCCACAGTGTCGTTCGGCACGTCATTCCAAACTAGGGTGACGATAGTGTTGCCCGGTTGCGCCACAAGGCCAGCGGGTACAGGAGGAGGCGTCGTGTCGATCGTCACGCCATCACTGGTGACCTCTGTCGTCAGACCGTGACCGTTGTAGGCGCGGACGGTAACGTAATAGGTCATTCCAGGTGTCAAGAGAAGACTGTGGTTTGACTCTTTGTCTATCTCCGGAGTACCCCAGAACGGCTGCACATCGGTTCCGCCGGGCGTCGTACCGATTGCCCATCCATAACCCATGATTCCGGTCTCCGGATCGCTGAATCCGGACCAATTCGTAGATATTGTTGTTGTCCAATTCTGGAAGTCTATGTCAATACCCGTTTGTTCACCGTCGTTCACAATACCTGCAATCGGTGGGGTCGTGTCAACAAGGCCGG
>JAVHLO010000193.1 GCA_031082105.1 Planctomycetota bacterium | reverse complement strand
CGACGGCGACAGACCGCTGCGCGAATGCGCTTCTCAGCGGTCGCTTTGCGTCCGTACGGCCTTCGAGGCCGCAGGGCCGCTGACCTTCGCCAACAGGATCCCTAATTCGAAGAGGAGAATCAGCGGAATTGCCAGCATCGGCTGCGTGATGGGATCGGGCGGGGTCAGCAACCCGCCGACAATGAAGGCCAGCAGGATAGCGTATCTCCTTTTCGAGGAAAAAGTCTTCGCCGTAGCCAGGCCAAGCCGCACCGTGAAGAGCATGACGAGTGGGAGCTGAAAGACCACGCCCACCAGGATGGTCATCGTCAGGACGAGCGAGACGTACGCATCGATGTCCGGAACGAGCGAGACCTCGTAAAACTTCGAAAGCCCCGCAAGGAACCACAGGGCGTACGGGATCAGCAGGAAGTACCCGAACGCGACGCCTGCGAGGAACAGGGCGAAGGAGATGAAGCCGTAGCGGGTTGCATGGCGCCGCTCGCGAGGAAAGAGACCCGCGCTCACGAAACTCCACAACTGGAAGACCACCCAGGGCGACGACGCCAGCAGGCCGAAGATCAGCGCAACCTTGAAGTGCACAATGAACGGCACCTGGTATGAGAAAGCAACGAGTCTCGAATCCTGCTGTGCGGTCGCTGGGAATGCGTACCGGTGAGGGGCCCTGACCACCCACATCAGCGGTCGCTGGAAGAACATCGCGACGGTCACGCAGAGAACGATGCCGATGATCGCCTTTATCAGACACCACCTCAGATCGTCGAGGTGCTCGCCGAAGGTCATCCGTTTCTCCAGTGTCTCTTCCGTCATACCGCCAGTATAGCAAATGGCGGATTTCAAGTCAAAGCAACATTCTGTGGACACGACGGCGTCGCGCGTATATAATGACCGAGGTCCTCAACAAGTCTGCGAAGAGATACCTGCGCGCGAGGGAGCCTGGAATGAACGCATATCAAAGTGACACCACCCCGGAGGACCGGTTCTGGTTCTACGCGGCCGTCGTGGCGGCACTCGCGCTTGCCGGCGGTTTCTTCATGAGCCTCTACGTGGGCGGTTGTCGGTCGGCTGCGCCGACGGACCCGCAGCCCTCGCCGAGCAGCCTTCCCACGACGACCGGCAGGGAGGGTGTTGAACGTCCGCGGTTTGCCCCCGAACCGGAATTCGACGCACGGCGCGAAACGATGGTCAGGCACGACATCGAAGGCCGTGGCGTTCGGGACAGGCTGGTCCTCGACGCCATACGGAAAGTCCCGCGGCAGAAGTTCGTGCCGGAACACCTGCTCCACCTCGCCTACGCGGACTTTCCGTTACCCATCGGTGAAGGCCAGACAATATCACAACCGTATGTGGTTGCGTTCATGACCGAGGCGTTGTGTCTCAAGGGCGGCGAGCGCGTGCTCGAGATCGGTACCGGCTCGGGCTACCAGGCCGCCGTCCTCGCCGAGATCTGCAAGGAGGTGTACACGATTGAGATCGTCCAGTCCCTGGCGGACCGGTCGAAGACGACGCTTGCGGCGCTCGGGTACGGCAACATCCATGTGCGATGCGGGGACGGATTTCAGGGCTGGCGCGAACACGCGCCGTTTGACGCCGTCATCATCACGTGCGCGCCGGAGGAGATCCCGAAGCCGCTGCTCGAGCAGCTTGCGCCCGGCGGCAGGCTCGTCGTGCCGGTCGGACCGGAACGCGGCGATCAGGTCCTCATCCGCGCAACCAGGAATCGGGACGAGACCATCGTCAGGGAAAAACTGATGGGCGTGCGCTTTGTCCCCATGACCGGCGAGGCACAGAAGGAATAGTCATGCACGAATACTCCATCGCCGAAAGTCTCGTCAACCTGATCGCTTCCCAACCGGAGGTCGGGCCCCGGTCGCGAGTGAACAGCGCGAAGATCCTCGTCGGCAGGTTGAGTACTGTGGTTCCATCAGCCCTTGAGTTTCTGTTCGGCATCGTACCCAAACCGGACAACATGAAGGGAATGAAGCTGGTCGTGGAAGAAGTCGCAGTTCATGTGCGGTGCGACAAGTGCGGAACGGAATGGGAACCCGACACGCCGGTCTTCATCTGCGAGAAATGCGGCGGTTCCAGAGCCACCATCCTGTCCGGCCAGGAACTCCTTCTCCAGAGCATAGAGCTGGACGACGAAGCCCCGGCTGCATGATCTGGGAACGCCCCGATGCGTCGGGGCCGATTTCCCGAAGGAAGCCAGCAAGGATGCCGGCGCTCCCAGATCACGACCAAGTCGGGTTGATGCGCCCGCCGGCCACCATACTCTTGCCTCCGTCTGTGCCGACACGCGCGTCGGCAATAGATTGACAAGCCGCCCCTTTTCAAATATCATTGTGCCCGGTCGGTTTCCCGGCGGGCAACGGAACGGCTGCGGGTCGTCGGTCATCCACAAGGAGTCTCGAATGGCGGAAAGTCTGGATTGCATCTTCAAGCCGCGTTCCATCGCGGTCATTGGCGCCTCCACGAAACGGGGCACGATCGGCCACGCGGTGCTCCACAACCTCGTTGTCCATGAGTTCGCCGGCAAGCTCTTCCCCGTCAATCCCAAGGCCCCGGTTGTGCACAGTATCAAGTGCTACCCGGACGTCATGTCGATTCCCGACGAAATCGATCTCGCCATGGTGATCGTCCCGCGCGACGCCGTTCTCGGCGTCGTGGAGGAATGCGGAAAGAAGGGAGTCAAGGGACTGGTCATCATCTCGGCCGGGTTCGGCGAGGTGGGCGAGCGCGGAAGGGATTTCGAGCGCAGGCTGACTGACATGGTCCGCAGGAACGGCATGCGCATGATCGGCCCGAACTGCATGGGCGTGGTGAATACCGCGCCGAACGTGTCGATGAGCGCCACTTTCGCGAGCGCGTTCCCGGGCGACGGCAAGGTGGCGTACCTCTCCCAGAGCGGCGCGCTCGGCCAGATAGTGCTCGAACTAGCCAGAGACATGGGACTCGGGCTGTCCATGTTTGCCAGTCTTGGCAACAAGGCCGACGTCTCGGCGAACGACATCCTCGAGTACTGGGACGGCGACGACCGGACCAAGGTCATACTGCTCTACATCGAGAGTTTCGGGAATCCCCGGCGTTTCACCAAGCTGGCGCGAAAGATCTCGAGGGTCAAGCCCATCATCGCGGTCAAGTCCGGCAGGACAACGGCCGGCGCGCGAGCCGTCAGCTCGCACACCGGCTCGCTCGCGGGACTCGATGTGGCCGCCGATGCCCTCTTCGACCAGTGCGGCGTGTTGCGCGTATCCACGGTACAGGAGCTCTTCGATCTTGCCGTGGTTTTCGCAAACCAGCCGCTGCCCAAGGGCAACCGCGTCGCCGTCGTCACGAACGCGGGCGGACCGGGCGTGCTCTTCGTCGATGCGGCCGTGAGTCTCGGCATCGATATCGCCCAGTTGAGCGACCAGACGAAAGCAACGTTGAGAAAACACGTTCCGGCCGAGGCCAGCGTCGAGAATCCCGTCGACCTCATCGGCAGCGCGACGCCGGAACGTTTCAAGGTGGCGGTGGAAGCAGTGCTGAAAGACCCCAACGTCGACTCGGTCGTTGCGATGTTCGTCCCACCGTTGATGATCGAGACGCGCGCGGTGGCCCGCGCGGTCGCCGAGGCCGCGACGGGCGCAACAAAGCCCGTCCTCGCCTGCTTCATGGGCACCGAGGAGAGCCGATCCGAATTCAACAAGATGCGCGAAAATCCGATTCCTGTCTTCTCGTTCCCGGAGACCACAGCCAAGGCGCTGGCCGGCATGAAGAAGTACCGGCGTCTCATCGAGCGGCCCGAGGGCCAGATTCGCCAATTCACCTGCGAGACGGCCGTCCTGGAGAGCATCGTCGCCCGGGCCCGAAACGCCGGTCGCGACATGCTCACCGACATGGAAGTCCGGCAGGCGCTCCAGTGTGTCGGCATCCCGGTGGCAAAGTCGATGATGGCCGGAACCATGGAGTCGGTTGTGCAGGCCGCGGAGGAAATCGGGTTTCCCGTGGTGCTCAAGATCAACATTCCAGGGATCTCGCACAAGACCGACCTGGGCGGCGTCACGCTTGACATCAGGAACAACGAGGAGCTGATCAAACACTACATGCGCCTTGCGAGGATCGTGGAGAAGCATGGGAGTAAGGGCGCACCCGATTGCTTCATAGTGCAAGAGATGGTTCGGGGCGGCAAGGAAGTGATTCTGGGAATGTCGTTCGACCCGAGCTTCGGGCCGCTCATCATGTTCGGTTCCGGCGGCATCTATGTCGAGGCCATCAAGGACGTCGTTTTCAGGATCAGCCCCATCACCGACCTGGACGCGCAGGAGATGATCGAGCAGATCCGGGCGTATCCCCTCCTGCGCGGAGTACGCGGCGAGCCGCCCGTCGATTTCGATACGCTGGTGGAGATACTCTTGAGAGTGTCATGGCTCGTCACAAACCTGCACGAGATCGGCGAACTCGACATAAACCCGTTCATGATCTGCGAGAAGGGCAAGCCCAGCAAGGCGGTCGACGCGAGGATCAAGCTCGCGCCGCGCTAGTGGTCTGTGACACCTGGAATTGAGGAATCTGTGCCGCGACCGTAAGGGAGCGGTAGGCGGCTGGCCGCCCGGAATTTGAATTGTCACGAACCACTAGCCCTCTGTGGCTTTGAACAACACCATCTAGGCTACTCTTCGTAATTTTCTCCGAATTGCTCTTCCTGGGAGTATCGGCAGGCCACAGGGAAGAAACACGGATTTCACAGATTCCACGGACTTCGCTTGGGGAGGAGAATCTGTGAAATCCGTGTTTCCCTCGTGGCAAACAGTCGTCGTAATGTGGATTCGGAAGAAATCACGAAAGACAGCTTAGTCGAAGGTCTACCCGGAGCCGGCATGAAGCGGTATAATCCAACCTCTCTCTCGATCGGCCACGTGTTGGACGAGGCGGCAGGCGAGGAAGTCCTGCAATCCCAGTCTGCAACCGACATCGATCTGACCGGCACACGCTTCGTCGACCCCCATGGCCTCCTCTCACTCCTCGAGGCGTGCCGCTCCGCCAAGAATAATGGAAAGCGGCTCAGGGTCCGCATGCCGGCTGACGACTCTGTTTTGTCCTACATCGAGCGAATCGGCTTCTCACAACACGTGAGGCCGTTTGCGCGCCTTATACGCTGCGACGGAAAGCCGTACAGAGTCCGGGCGAGCGATTCTGCGGTTTCCATGACGGACGACACATCCGCGAGCGAGAGCCGCGACGATTCCGTTCGCGTGACGGACTCCTTGTCTCCCTGCAGCACAGGCCCCGTCATCGATGCATGCGCAGTCGCGGCCGGCCGGACCGCCGCACCCGCACGCCCTTCCGATGTTCTCCTGGAAGTGACCCTCATCGAGAACTCGCGCGACGTGAACTCGCTCGTGGGGCGCGTCAAGCAGCGCGCGCAGCTCATTCTGCGCAAGCATCTCTTCTACGATGAGGCCAGAATAGTCCGCTTCATCGTGGCGTTGGCGGAACTGTGCCAGAACATCTATGAGCACAGTAACACGGTGGGCTACGTTTCCATTCAGAAGTACAGGTACGAGAACATCCGGCGTAACGTGGTGAAGATCGCCGTTACCGACGTCGGGATCGGGATGAAGCAGTCGCTCTCCCCGCGGCTGGCGTCCGGATTCGGCGGCCGGTGGACCGATCTTGTCGCCATGGAGCAGGCGTTTCGCCACGGCATTTCGCGCTTCGCCGACCCGGGGCGGGGGCATGGTCTGCGATGTGTCCGCGAACTCGTGACCGCATGGGACGGCAAGATAACGATCCGTTCCGGCAGAGGCAGACTCGCGGTGTCACCGGCGTGGGCCAAACCCAGCTCCACGGATGACGCCCTCCCCTACTTCCCCGGGACTCAGATCTTCATGACACTCCCGGCGGCAGACGAGCCTCAAAGCGGGGATTGACTTGCCTGGGTGTCGACATCACTCCTCTGTCTCCTCTTCCGTCCTAATGCTTCTTCACTTGCGACCGGCTGCCGAAGGGTCGTCGGCGGCTCCTTTCACCGTGTCCCGCCTTTCACTTCGCCGACCGGAGGACCGCACGCAGGAACCGCAACACGTTATCAAGCTGCGGCATCTTCTTTATGCGGCTCTGGCGCGCGGAATCGCCTTCCGTCGTGAGAATCCGGACGATCAGCTCCTCGAGGCCGCGCGACATGCCGCCCGCTCTTGACGCAGACTCCGCGTCAGCGGCAAGCCGGATGAACGACCGCCTGTAGACGCCTATCTTGAATCTGTCGCCACAGCGCTCGCTGATCCTTTCGAGCCGGCGGATGAAGACCCTCAAGACGCCCACGTCTCTGGAGCGCGCGGGCTTCCCGAGCTCGGCGCCAATGAGTCTCGCCCATCCCCGGGGCGCGAGATACTCCGTCGCCGGAAAATGCTTCGGACCGACGCATGTAAGTCCACCGGTCTGGAGCAGCCTCGCCAACCTGCGTGTTGCGCTCATGTTCACATTCCTCCTGAATCCAACCACCCGGAAAGAACCGCCAACGAACGCGAATTCACGCCAGTCTGGGATTCCGTTGGCGATACCGTTCCATAGTTCGGGAATAGCGCCCTTCCTCGAATCGGACTCACACCATTCTGCACAAATGCCGACGAACGTCAAGAAAAAGACGCTCGCACACTACGAAATTGATTGACTTATCATCGTCCAGTTTCTAAACTATGTGGTACCACCACGCTTGCGGATTTCGCAACACC
>JAVHLO010000192.1 GCA_031082105.1 Planctomycetota bacterium | reverse complement strand
GGCAGGCGTCGCAGACCACCGTCTCCGCCAACTGGATCGGGTTCGTGGACGGACAGAGCGGCATCGCCGAATACCAATGGGCCATAGGCACGACGGCCGGCGGCACGGACCTGCAGGGCTTCGTTTCCATGGGCGCGGGCACGAACGCGACCACCGGCGCGCTCTCGCTCGCACCGGGACAGACCTGCTACGTCACGGTGCGCGCCGTGAACGGCGCGGGGCTGACGACCGACCTTTGCACCGATGGAGTAGCGGTCACCACATCGCTACCTACGGCCGGGACGGTGAACGACGGGACCGGCGCCGACGCCGACTGGCAGACGTCCACGACAACCATCTCGGCCAACTGGAGCGGCTTCTCAGATCCCGAGAGCGGCATCGCCGGCTATGCATGGGCGATCGGCACGACCTCCGGCGGGACGGACGTGCAAGGCTTCCTGGACGTCGGGCTGAACATGGCGGCGACGGCCGAGGGGCTCTTCCTCGCGGGCGGCCAGGTCTATTTCGTGACCGTTCGCGCGACGAACGGAGTGGGCATCCAGACCACCGCCGTGAGTGACGGAGTGACGATTGACGCGAGCGGACTCCAATCCCTATCCGCCGCACCGGGCAACATGTACGTCGGCCTGCGCTGGGAGCAGAGCCCGAGCCCCGATGTCGTGGGCTACAGGTTATACTGGTGCATCCAGGGCGGGGTGTGGGGGCCGGTTATCGAGCTGGGCGATGTCACAAGCTACATCGTCTCCGGCCTCGTGAACGGGACGACCTATGATTTCCTCGTGACGGCCGTCGACTCGCTCGGCGGTGAGACCTCCGGCGACATTATCTCCGCAGCGCCCGCCGCGAACCTCGGGATCACGCCGAACGTGTCGACGGGCTACACCCCGTTGACGGTCTCTTTCACCGGCAATGCCGGCTGGAGCAACGTCCTTCAGTATTCGTGGGACTTCGACGGCGACGGAACTGACGATTGGTCGTCATGGACGACGGGCGACGTCATACACGTCTACTCGATGCCCGGCAGCCCCGCGGCGACGCTTACAATGCACGTCATCGGCGGGACGGTGACAACGAGCCAGTCGACCCTGCTCGTCATCGCCTCCCCGATCGGTCCGCCGGCCGCCGGCGGCGTCTCTGGGACGAACGGCCAGGCGCCGCTGACGATCACGTTCGCAGTCGGCGAGTCCCAGCAAATCGAGACCTACCTGTGGGATATCGGGGCGAACGGCGTCGTCGAGTTCGTGAAGAACAACCCGATCGTCGGCGTGCCCGGCGACTGGGTATGGCAGCACACCTTCACCGAGGCCGGGAACTACGCGGTCAGGCTGCGGACGGTCGATCTTCTCGGCGCGTCCAGCCTGTGGACCGAGACGATCATCGTTGCGCCCCCCGTGCCGCCGCCCCCGGAGATCACCACGCTCGCGCTGGCGGGCGAGCCGCCGAACGGGCCGCAGCCGTGGTACCCGGGCACGTGGGTCTTCTTCACCGCGACCGGCGGCGCAACGGTCGACGCCTATGAATGGGACTTCGACGGCGACGGGGCCTGCGACGCGCGCTACACGGCGGCGGAGTGGGCCGCGGCCGGAAACGAAACGCGCTGGTTCTACACCGATCCGGGCAACCATACCGTATCGCTCCGCGTGGTAGACGAAGGGGCCGACCCCGGTGTTCCGACCGACGACCTCTCCACCACGCAGGCGCTTGGCGCACCGGTGCAGATTGCGCCGAACGCCGCCGTCAGGCTGTGGTTCGTCTGGCCCGAGGACGGCCATATCGTGTCCGGCAACTCGCTGACGGCCGACGTCAACGCCGTACCCGCCGCCGACGTGGATTTCACAACGATGACGGTCGAGCATCGGCCGGTGGGCGCGGCGGAGTGGGAGGAGACCGGTGTCACGCTTGCCCAGACCGCGCCGCCCGCCGCGCGGCTCGATTGGGATACGACCGCCGTGCCGGACGGCGACTACGAACTGCGGGCATCGGTCTATGCCGCCGACGGAAGCGGACCGTACGAGGCGCTGATCACCGTGACAATCGATAACGGCGGTCCGGCCGACAACGATACGGACGAGATCGATGACGGCGACGGGCGCCGGAACAACGGCAAGGTGCACGCGAACAGGAGCGGCCGTCTACAGACAGGCAACCCGACGATTGCGGAGTACGCCCTCGGGACGTTCGCGGACAACAACCGGCTCACGGTGACGTTCCTCACCGAGAACCCGACCGCTTCGGCTCCGTTCGGCAAGGCGTTCATCTCCGCATTCAGGCGGTTCGAGCTGACAGACCCGATGGCGTTGCTGTTGCCGCCTCTGATGACGATCCACTACCCCGACGCGGACAACGACGGGCTGGTGGACGGCACTGCGATCGCGGAGACGACGCTGCGCATCTACAGGTTCGACGCGGAAGATTCGCGGTGGGAGCTCATTCTCGATCAGAAAATCGACGCCGAACAGAACTATGTCGTGGGCCGGGCGCCCGCATTCAGCGAGTTTGGACTTGCCGGCATGTCGGCCGCTTCCGGCAGCGGCGGTGGTGGCGGCGGCGGTGGCGGCGGGACTTGCCTCCTCCGCGCATGCTGTGCAGATTCCCCGACGCCGGTATTCTGGTATGTCTTCGTGTCCCTGTGTGCCATAGCCCTGTTCGGCCGGTCGCGAGCCCGAGCTGTTCATGAAGCACAAAGGCGCGAAGACACGAAGTCGCACTAGTTGACCGTTTGTGGGAGAGCGCCATATGAAGAACGGAAACGCCAACAGGAATAGACCTCGGAGGAGACAGTATGAAAAACCTGCCATCAGGACAGGCAGGTTGTTCGACAACGTCATGGCGTGTATCAAGCTTACCGGCGATGCGGGCTGCAGGCTGAGGCTGGCCACGTCGTAGGACCGTGTACAAGTGCGCAGCCGCGCAGAGCCGTCGCGCAGTGGGGGTAAGGGTGGATTCAGTTTCGGAGGGTATGCGATGAGACCGCTGCTATTTTCGGGACTCGTGCGTCAATGGGCCCTGGCGACCCTCGTTGTCGCCGCCGGTTCGCTCCTGTGCGGCGCGGACACCGTGGTGCTCAACAACGGCGGCGAGATCGCGGGGATCGTCACGGAGGACGGAGACTGGTACGTCGTGGAGATGGATGCCGGCACCGCGCGCATCAGGAAGGACGAGGTATCGTCCGTCATGCGCGGCAGGACCAGCCTGCACGAGTACCGCGAGCGCGCGGCGGCGCTGGCGGATGATGATGCCGCGGGTCACTATCAACTCGGCCTCTGGTGCAAGTCGGAAGGACTGAAGAAACGCGCCCGCGTGGAGTTCCAGAAGGCTATCGCGGCGGATTCCGAGCACGCCGAGGCGCGACGCGAACTGGGCTACGTCAGGCATGAAGGCGCCTGGATGACCGAAGACCAGGCCATGGAGGCCAGAGGCTACGTCAAGTACGAAGGCAGTTGGATAACACGCGAGGAGCGCGACCTGCAAGAATCGCTGAAGACACAGGCCAGGCTGGAGGCCGAGAAGAAGAAGGCCGAGGAAAGGGCCCGGAAGGCCGAGATGGAGGCACAGCGTGAGAAGGTCCGGGATGAGCTGCTCGCCACACAGCGCGACCTAGCCGAGTTGAGGAAGCGCGAGGCCGCATGCGGACCGGACTACTCCTTCCCCGGAAACGAGTGGCCATGGTCGCCGGGATACGGTACAGGCTACTACCTTCCGTACTACTACAACTACCCCGGGGGATACTGGGCGCATACGTCGACACTGTCGAACTCAGTCGCGCCGTCACCTTCAAGCCCGATCCAGTACCACTACTATCCGCCGAACTACTACTACTACTATCCCTACTACTACCCGACATACTACTATCCGCCCTACTACTACTCGCAGTACTACAGTTCGTCGCCGTACTACTACTCAGCCCATCACTACCCGCACTACTGCTGGCCGAGGGGCGGATTCTATTTCCGATGGACGTGGGACTAGATCACTTTCGACGACTTCGAAGAAGACCGCGTCTCTGTCATTCCCGCGAAAGCGGGAATCCAGAAATGATTCAGGCTGGCGACTGAAGTCGCCACTACGAACTCTGAGGCGTGAGCGGGGCAATAGAATCGTCCACAAACCATGCCTTCGCCCCGTCGCCCCCGAAGCTTGACACGGACGCCCCCGTTCGGTATAATTCTCAGTTTGTAGTGGACATGAAGATCCTGTTCTTATTGTCTTTTTTTGGGAGTCCCTCAGATGGACCGTGGGAATCGGCGATTCGGTTTGCTGTTCGTTTTCGTCGGCATTGCGATTGTCATCGGGTCCGCATCCGTTGTGATTGCCCAGGAGCCTGAGAAACCGGCCCCCGGTCCCGACAAGCCCGGTGCGGAGAATCCCGCCATCGTCATCGAGCCGCAGGCGTGGCATGTTGGAGACGTCGAGGCCGGCCAGCAGGTCGAGAAGGAATTGACCATCAAGAACACCGGCGGTGCGACGCTCGTCCTCACCAACCTGCGCCCTTCCGGCCAGAACATAGGCGCGCGGCTTGAGACGGACAGGATCGACCCGGGCAAGTCGGCCAAGCTGCTCCTCGGTTTCGTCGCGCCTGCCGCCGCCGGGCCTGTGGACTCCTTCGTCTTCATATCATCCAACGACCCCGTCACGCGTCACGTGAAGATTTCAATAACCGGGTCCGTCGTCGGCCGCCAGGCGGCGCCGGCGTTGGGCAGCTTCCTCTTCTATTCTGAAGACAACGCGGAGGTAAAGCAGATCCGCGAACTCTTCAAGAACGACCTGGCCAAGCTCGGACTCGAACCGCGGTGCATCAGCGACGTGAGCAACCTGGAGAAACTGGAAGAGCTCGAGAAGCAGTACCGCGTCCAACAGCGGTCGAACATGCAGTTGTTCGCGGGCGGCTACTACTTCCACGGCGCGGCCGTGAAGCGCGCGATCGAGTTCCTGCGCGATGGCCAGCCGCTCGGCCCGCTGGCGGACGAGGTCGTCGGCCCGCTCGGCGCACACAGACACGACCTCGAAACGAAGGTTAAGTCGGCGGGAGGAACGGTTGGGCCTCCGCCGATAGTCCTCGACTTCTTCTGGGACCAGGGATGCCAGGAGTGCGCAAAGAAGATTCAGCCGTTGTTCCAGGAGCACATCGCCCCGTTTGGCAACAAGGTGGCGCTCAGGGAATGGAATATCACTCAGCCCAACGTGGTCGCCGAGATATACCGCTCCATCGGCGAAAAGAACGTCACCAGCGGGATGACGCTCGTGGCGATCGTAGGCGGCAAGAGGTTTGCCGCGGGCGATGAGACCATAATGCCGAAGATCAAGGAGTACATCCAGCAGGCTCTGGCGGAACAGCCGAAGACCGGGCCGAGCGTTGTGGGCCCGGACATGTCCTCGCCGAATTTCCGTGCCGAGGATGTAACCGTCACCCCCGGCGGCCAGCCGCGCGCGGGCGGACAGAGGCCGGTAAGAACATCCCCCCCGGCGAAGGCCGATTCGGGCTCGTTCTTCGGGGATTCGACGCGCGTGGCGTTGCTCATCATGAGCTGCTTGGCGGTGTTCCTCGTGATCTGCCTGATCGTCGTCGCGCGCTCCAAGGCGCAACACTAGCCCGGCCTATTCATGAAGAAGCCGCAACTGTAATTCCCGCGAAGGCGGGAATGACAGTCTGGCGGGCTTTTTCCCTGATACGCGAATAATCCAGGCTAACCTGCTTTCGTGTCATTGCGAGCCGCAGCGAAGCAATCGCCAAGTGCTCTTGCCCCGGAGTGCAGGAGATTGCCTCGCTGCGGCTCGCAATGACACGGTATCCCATCCTGACCGGGTTCGCAAACCACGCAGCCCGGACTCCCTTCACTTCTTTCCGGGCTTCGCTTTCTTCGGGGCCGTCACGTCTTCGGTCGCCACGTTACGGATGTAGGCCTTCCAGTCCGCCTCGAACTTGGCGAGATCCACCCCTTCGAAACCCGAGGCGCCGGCTTCGCGCCCCTTCTTGCCGTCCGCAAGCGCCTTGAGCACCTTCTTGAGGATGCTGCCATAGGCGCTCTTCTCCGCCAGCGATTCGCTGAAGAGGAATCCGCATAGCAGGACCGATTCCCCATAGTGCATTCTCCGGTCGAGCCTCTTCTCGTCCTCCGTCTCGCCGGTACCCAACCCATAGCCGTCCTGTGTGAAATCGAAGACCTCCTCGATCCCGTAGAACCGCCCCTTCTTCTCTAGCGCGTCGCGGACCGGCACCAGCTGCTCCTCCGTGTATTCCTTCTTGTACGCCGCGTTGGTCATGCGGGATATGGCGAAGTAAGTCGAGAGCCCTTCGTCGACCCAGCGTGGCATGTTCTCGCCGAGCGCGATGTGAAGGTAGTAGTGGCATGACTCGTGGTCGAGCGTCAGCAGGAGCAGGTCCCTGCTCCACGGATCCTCCGGCTTCTTCTGGAAGATCACGATGTCGCGGAAGGTGTAGACGCCGGTGGCGTTCGGCTGGCCGGTGAGCTTGCGGAAGGTATCCTCTTCACGGAAGACCCTGACCGGCAGCGGCGCGCAACGGTCCACGGGAGGCGCAGAGACGGGGATCTCCTTGACGAAGAATTCGAACGTCTCCTGCATATGCTTGCCTACGAACTCGATTATCTCGCGCGAAATATCCGATTTCAGCTCGTACTGCGGCGCGTGAAGCTCGAATGCGTTCTCCCATTTCGTCCGTTCCAGACCTTTGTCCTTCGCGCGGTCCGCTTCGTTA
>JAVHLO010000191.1 GCA_031082105.1 Planctomycetota bacterium | reverse complement strand
CGATGTCGTCCCCAACATCCACCTCCTGACCGTGGAAGCACCGGATGTTGCGCGGATGATGAAGCCCGGTCAATTCGTGATCGTACGGGCCGAGAACGACGGCGAGAGAATCCCGCTCTCGGTGTCCGACTGGTCCGTTCCCGACGGCACGCTCACGATCGGCACGCTCAGTGACTACATCGGCGCGCTCTATGCGGAGACGTATGTTGACGGCGCCTTCGGAGTTTATGGCGTGAATGCGTCCACCGGCACTAATTTGCAGTACGGAGTCTATGGGACGTCCACCGGCGACACCGGGACGGGCACGAAATTCGGCGTGTACGCCAAGGCAATGGGTACCGCCGGTGTGAACTACGGCTTGTATGCGCTGGCAACAGGTGGGACAGTAAACTGGGCGGGGTATTTCGACAACGCCGCCCTCGGGTTGACGGCGGGCAACTACATCAACTGGGGGGCCACGCCGGGCGCAGGCGGCTACGGTTTCTACGATAACTCGGGCACCATCCAGTTCAAGAACTCCAGCGGGTCATGGGCTGCCATTGCCCCTGCCACGGGTGGCAACTACCTGGCGAAGAACGCGCAGGATGCTTCTACCGCCTCGATCAACGGCATCATGTATGGCCTTTCAAACACCAATGCAGGGCTTACCACCTCGTGCCTGCGCGCGCACAGCACGGGCGGGGCGGGCATCAGCGGGCAGTCACGCGCGGGCGGCGCGGATCTACCACCCAACGTCCCCGTTGGCGTGCATGGCATGACCGACACGGATTACGGCTACGGAGTGGTGGGAGAAAGCCTATCGGGCGGCGCCGGCGGGACAACGCAGCGCGGCGTCTATGGCCTGGCCAATGCCGCACCCGTCGCAGGCAGCAACTATCACGGCGTCGAAGGCGTCGTGAGCGCCGTTGCGACCGCCAACCGCGCGGTCGGCGTGCTCGGCGTGGACGGCGGGCCCACCTTGCCGAACGGCTTCTGGGGTGTACTGGGCATCACGGACGCTGAAGGCGGATACGGCGCAGGCGGCGTAAACAGGGCCGGCGGCAGCGGCGGTTCACTGCAGCGCGGACTCTACGGCCGGACAGACGGAGCGCCGGTCGGTGGCTGCTTCTATCACGGCCTGGAAGGCGTTGCGACGCAGAATACCACGGCCGGGCGCGGTGCAGGCGTTGTCGGTCTCAATGGTACTCCGACCCTGGTGGCTGGTTTCTTCGGAGTATTCGGCGCAACCGACGCCGCATCAGGGGTGGGCATCTACGGCAAGGCGTCGGCGCCGGCCGCTACAGGTATCGTCGCGGAAAACACGAGTGGCACGGGCCTGGCCCTCAGGGTAACCAACGCCAACATGACCTCGACCGGCGACCTGTCCATGTTCCAGATCGGCACGGCAGCCGGTGGTGTCAACTTCATCAAGTGCCAGGAAAACGGACCTATCGAGAGGTTCATCGTCGGCGCCCTCGGCGATGTCTGGTCGTCAAGCGGCTACTTCTCCGCGCCGGCGAATTACACCGTGAGGGTCGATTCCGACAATAACGGCAGCAACATGTTCAATGTCCAGAACAGCGCTGCTGCCAGTGTGTTCAAGGTCGACGAAGCCGGGCGCGTCGGAGCCAGCAGCATCGTCCGGTCCACCGGCGGATTCGTCAGGGGCGGCGTCCCGATACACCAGGTGTGGACCACCACGGGCGCCGTCACGGTTCCGAACGGCAAGGTCTGGCTCGTGGAGCATGCGTTGATCATCAAGGGTGGAACTGCGGGAGAGGTCAACCTGGACCTTGACCTTGACGGCACCGGCGGCGGAGGCCCCGTTATCAACCTGCTTAAACTCAGCACACAAGACAGCATGGCCAGCATAGACGGCTTCTTCTATGCGCCAGGGATGGGCGCCACCAACGGCTGGGACTTCGTTGTCTCCGGCACTATGACCGCGGGAGACTCTGTTGTTATCGTTGGTCTCGAGCTCGATCTCGCGCAGGCGCCAAGCCCGACCGCCACAGACTACAAGTTCATGCAGGCGTCCGCCGCGCCGCTGGATTTCGATGTCCCCAACGGAAGCGTCCTTCTCCTGACCTGGGCCAAGCGCACGGGAGGATTCGGAACGATTACCATCAATCAGGCCGGCGGGAGCTGGGCGCCCGTAAACGCCAGTAGCGCCATGAGCCAGATCGGCACGGAATTCGGAATTTCCGTGAAGGACAACGGTGTCGCCAACGAGGTCAACATAACCCCTTCGGGCGGCACGGCGACCTTCTGGTTCGGCGTGCTGTTGCCGGCGAACCCATAAGGGAACACGGGACTTGGAACGTGTAGCGGGAAACTTGTGAAGCGTAGATTTCTGGTCTGTTTCGATTGTTGTTCGAAAAGAGGAGGACATGGGGGAGATCAAAGTCAGTGTGTTTCTTCAGAACGCGGGCGACCTCATCCTTGCCGAGGACGGCAGGCAAGCCCGTAACAAGGTCAGGGCCAGGAAGATCGAGGCGCTCGTCGATACCGGCGCGGTGATGACGCTCCTCCCCCAGGACCTTGTCGAATACCTCGGCCTTAAGGTGTCAGGAAAGGCGATCGTCACTCTGGCCGACGACACGAAGAAGGAGATGCCTGTCGCTGAGATCGTGGCGATGACGGTCTGCGAGCGGACCTGGGTAACCGATTGCATCGTGGGCCCGCCGGGTTGCGAACCGCTCCTTGGCCGGCTCGTGCTCGAACGGCTTGATTTGGTCCCCGACCCGCTCAACGGCGTGCTTGCGCCGAGACCCGAGTCGCCGTTTCTGCCTTCGTTGAAGTTGAAGAAGACCGACGAGGAGAAGCCGCGGCCGCGCAAGCGTAGTTCCAGCGCCCGCGGCGCCGCGAAGGAGGCCGGTCGAAAACAGCCGGCAATATTGAAAGACACCGCGGGGCTGCCGGCGGGTCAACCGGACGACGGGTCGAGAAACGATGGCTAGGTGGATCGAACTCGACCTGAAGCGCGAGAGACTCGATCTCAGCGCGTATCCGGACGAACGGGTGGAGTTCTGACGGTTTGTTGAAGGGTGTCAATGGAGTTCCGAGTTATGATGCGAAGTGGAATGTTGGTTGTTATTGCGCTGTTTCTTGCGGCGGGTTCTTTTCTCTGGGCCGAGGACAGCAGTGCGATGCTGAATGTCCAGGGCAAGCTGACCGACGGGTCCGGCAACGCCCTGACCGGCCCGCACGACATGGTCTTCCGCATCTACGACGGGCCGGCTCCACTCGGCAACCTGGAGTTCACCGAGAGTCAGCCGGGCGTGCCCGTCACCAACGGCGTCTACAATGTCCTCGTCGGCGAGACTACCGTTGGCGGCATCCCGCTCAGCGTCTTCCAGAACCCGGATCTCTGGCTCGAGATCGAGGTCGAGACCGAGACGCTCTCGCCGCGCTCGCACCTCAGCGCGCACGCATTTGCTTTCAGCGCGAGACTGTTGCAGGGCATCGCGCCGGGCAATGCGGCGGGCGAGATACCCATCAGCAACGGCACGGTCTGCACCAACCTCAACGCTGAACTGCTTGGCGGCCAGAACGACGCGTACTACTTGAATGCCACGAGTATCAATGCGGGCGTCCTCGATTCGAGCTACGGCGGAACGGGGTTTGATGCCTCGACACTGGGCGACGGCTCGATCCTGTACAACGACCTCGCTTCATCCTGGGTCGAGCTCCCGATCGGCGCTGCGGACAGTGTCTTGACCGTTGGCCCGACCGGTTTTCCGGAGTGGCTGGCGCTCCCGCCGGACGGCGGCATCACGAGCCTCGGCGGCCAGACCGGCACTGTACAGACCTTCGCGAACGACACGAACGTGACGATGACCTCGAACGCGGACATGCACTCGCTCGGCTGGACGGGCCAGCTCGCGGTCTCGCGCGGCGGCACCGGCGCCTCCACGCTGACCGGCATGGTCGTCGGCAATGGCGCAGGCGCGTTCTCAGCCGTCACCGGCACCATGGACTACGCGGCATACTGGATTGACGCCAACACGATCGCTGCCGAACAGTACCTCGACGTCACGCGCGGCGGGACGGGCGCGGGCTCATTCAGCCCCGGGGCGTTGCTCGTGGGCAACGCGTCCGGGACACTGCAGGGGATTCTACCGGGCGCAAGCAATACCGTGCTCATCGGCACGGGAGCGACCCCGGCGTTTTCGGGAACGCCCATCCTTGAGAGCATAACGACGACCGCCCAGGGCGGGCTCATCTGCGCCCCCTATGGAACCAATCCCGGCGAGACGGGCGCAGTGGTATTCGTTGAACTCCTCGCCAACGGGTCGAACGTTGTCGGGTTCCAGGCGCCCGATGCCATCGCGTCGGATTTCCTGTGGACACTCCCCGCAGCGGACGGCGTGGCGGGCGAGGTCCTCTCCACAAACGGCTCCGGTGTCCTGTCGTGGTCAAGCACCGCGCCCGGAAGCGCGCCGGTCGGGGCGCCGTATGTCTTGATGAACAACGATCCGACCCTTACCGACGAACGCGCGCTTGGAGTGTACGACGGCCTGATCCTGGCCGACGGCGGCGCGAACCTGAGCGTGGCGATCGGGTTCGACTACTCCGAATCGCCGGCGGGAGACCCCCCCTACTCGAACTTTGCCACGACCTTCGGAGTCAACGGCGTTCTCTTCGAAGGCAACACAGCCGATGCCAACGAGGGCATCCTGTCGCCCGGCGACCCCACGGCGGACAGAACATGGAACCTGCCGAACACAAGCGGGACTCTGACGGTTGGCAGTGGTTCGGTCGGATATGCTGCCTACTGGAGCGACACGAACACGTTGCTGGGTGAAGAGTGGCTCAATGTGTCGCGTGGCGGCACGGGCGCCGGCAGTTTCACAACGAACGGCGTCCTGGTCGGCAACGGGGCCAGCACCTTTCAGGTCACCGCGGCGGGCGCCGCGGGAACCGTGCTCGCCGGTACGGCCGGTGCGCCGGCTTTCACGAATAGTCCCACGATCAGCGGCAACTTTGGCGTCGGCGGCAACACGACCCTCGGCGACGCCGGGTCCGACACCATTACATTCGCGGGCAGCGCCAACTCCAGCCTCTTGCCCGCCGTCACCAACACCTACGATCTCGGCAGTGGTACGCTCCGGTGGAGCACGCTTTTCGTCACTAACCTCGACGTCGCCGGCACAGCGCCCTATGTGCTCAAGGCCGGTGATACCATGACCGGCGCGCTTGCGGTCGCCCCGAGCGGCGCGCTTGCGAACGGAATAGTAGTGAGCGGGGGCTCAACTCCCACAACGGCAGTGAACGGAACCGGAATTGACTTCGGCTTCTACGGCGCGGCCACCAACATGACGACGTTAGGAATCGGCTGTTACGGCGAAGCGGTTGGCGCGGGCGGAAACTCTCATGTCGGTATCAAGGGAGTGGCTTCCGGCGCAACGTCGAACTACGGCCTGTCCGGCGATGCTACCGGGGCGGCAACAACCAACTACGGCGTTTTCGGCTCGGCCTCGGGCGGCGCGACCAACTGGGCAGGCTATTTCAGCGGCAACGTGAACATCACGGGCAGCCTGACAGTCGGCGGCGGCGGCCCGTATGTCCTTAAGGCCGGCGACACGATGACCGGCACGCTGACCTTCTCCGGAACCGCCACCGACATCACCAGCGGAACGGACGAGCACATCGCCTTCATGCCCAACGGCACGGGGCTCGTGGGCATCGGCACAACGACCCCGGAATTCCTGCTCAGTCTGGATGTTGACGGCGGCATCCTCGCCAAAGGCACTTTCGCCTCCGGGGCCGTTCTTGCAACGACAGGCGCGGGGACGAGGTTGATCTGGTCCCCCAGAAGAGCCTCTTTCAGAGCGGGCTACGTTGCCGGCGCACAATGGAACAACGCAAACGTCGGCGACTACTCCACGGCCACAGGCTTCAATACGACCGCGAGCGGCGATTTCTCGGTCGCTATGGGGCAAACCACAACCGCCAGCGGGAACACCTCAACCGCCCTCGGGTATAACACGACGGCCAGCCTGGCCTACGCGACCGCCATGGGCGAGAACACGACGGCCAGCGGGACGCGCGCAACCGCCATGGGCTCTTACACAACCGCCAGCGGCGGCTATTCGACAACCATCGGCAGCTTCCTGACCGCCGGCCCCGCAGCGGACACGATGGTGCTCGGTGCGGGTGTGGACAGCGTGAACCGTCTGGTGAACAACACTAATTTGTCTTTGATGATCGGTTTCAACTCCACTATCCCGACGCTCTTCGTCGGCCCCAGCGCGGGAATAGGAACGACTGGCAACGTGGGCATCGGCCTGAGCGACCCGCTCACGAAGCTCGAGGTCCTTCACAAAGAAGCGTCTGTGACAGGCGTGATAGACGTAGTCACCATCGGTCGCGATACGACGGGCGTTGCCACCCCGGGAATAGGCGTGGGAATCGATCTCGAAACTGAGAACGACGCCGGCAATTCGCAGACCGCCGCGGGGATTCAGGCCTGGTTCAGCGATGTCGGGTCAGCCACGGAGGATGGTGTGTTGGCCTTCGGCACGACGCTCAATGGCAGCTACGCAAATCACGTCTGGATCGCGCCGAACGGTTTTGTCGGTTTCGGCGCGAACCAGCCCGGCTCGCGCGTGCACGCGCTGGTCGACGATACCTTCCCTGCGGCGATTACGAACCTGCTGACACTCGAGCACCGGACGACGGGCGCGGCCGCGAACGGCATCGGCGCAGGCATCCGGTTCGCCTCTGAAGATGCCCTGGGCAATCCTGAGG
>JAVHLO010000190.1 GCA_031082105.1 Planctomycetota bacterium | reverse complement strand
GCCGCCTTCAGGAATGGGGCAGGCCGTCATTGGCACTCCAAGGTCAAAGCTGCGGCTTTGACGCTCCAAAAGACGCTACCACTTGCCGAACCCGAAAATCTCCGCCAGGAACGCCTCGAGCCAACTCTTCTGCCGGGGGCCCGATTCGCGCCAGATCGTCTCGTCGTCCGAGAGGGGGACGCGAGTCGTCGATGACCCAGTCCGAATCCGGGTCTGGCTGTCTTCCTCGGTCTTGGCGATCTTTTCGAGTTCCAGCCCGCCCTTCGCTACGAAGTCCGATATCTTCTCGAACTCGCCCTTGTCCAGCCAGATACCGTGGTCCCTGCACCGATCGACGATGACCCCCGAGAACTTGCCGTAGTTCGTGCGGTTCATGAGGTGGTTGCAGACCGGGCATTTCACGTACTGGACCCGCTCCGTAATCTGGTGCGGTGGGCCGATGACCTTCCGGATCTCCCTGACTTCGTCATAGGAGTAGATTTTGGCGTGTTTCTGGAGGAGGCGGTTGAGTTCCCCGCAATCGAACCACGACCCGCCGCAGGTTTCGCAGACATCGACCTCGATCCCCTCGCGGGCGATGATCTTCATCGGGACGCCGCAGCGCGGGCATTTCCTGGCGGAGGCCCGGCCCGTAGTGACCTTGCGGTCGTGGAAGACGATCTCGCCGTCCACGAACTGTGCGGCCCCCGCGGTGCGCGGCGCTCCGGTCTCCTCAGCGAGCGCAGCCCCGCAGGAGGGACAGAACCGGGTAATGGTTCCGGCCTCCGTACCACATGAAGGACATTTTCCCATGGGCCAGATTCTAAACCTTGCCATGCCGGAAGTCAAGCAATTCGGACAGCCCACCCTCCCCCCTTGGGCGCGAAATCCTTGACAAATCACCTCCGGCAGCGTAACCTTACGAGAGACCGGTTTTCATCCGGTCGTAATAGGATTTGTCCAGCCGTGAATTTACCGAATCGCATCACCGTTGGCCGGTTCGTGCTCTCCCTGGTCTACTTCGCGCTGCTCGCCGCCGCGCAGGTCTGGGAAGCCCCGCCCGCCAACAGAGAGCGCGTCGTGCTGGTCCTCGATATCGCCCTCATCGTGTTTGCCATAGCCTCGGTCACGGACGCCCTCGACGGTTACCTCGCGAGGAGCCGCAACGTGGTGACCGATTTCGGACGCGTGGCGGACCCGTTCGTCGACAAGATACTGATTTGCGGCTCGTTTGTCTTTTTCTTGACTCTCAAACACCTTTCTAGCATAATCGGCGCGTGGATGGTGGTCGTGATCCTCGCCCGCGAGTTCCTCGTCCAGGGGATCAGATCGCTTGCCGAGTCAAAGGGCATCGCCTTCCACAGTAGCGTGTGGGGCAAGCAGAAGATGATCGTGCAGTGCATCGTCGTCTCCTGCGCCCTCTTTTACTCGGCCCATATGCATCGTTACAATTGGGCCAAGATCGTCATCACGGCCATGATCTGGCTCGTGCTCGTGACGACCGTGGCGTCCGGGATCGCCTACATCTACTCCGCGCGGAAGATCTTCAGGAGCACGCCGCAATGAAAAAGGACGCTCAATCAGATGTCCCGTCCGAGGTCCGCGGAGCGCTGGACAAGCTCGCCGGAAGCGAAAAGGACAGGCAGAAGATCGACAAGTGGGTGGAGACCAGCGCCAAGCGGCAGGCCGAGCTCGAAGTCCTCATCCGCAAGCAGGAGCTCGACTTCACAACCGTGCTCGAAATGGCCAACAGCCTCAACGCCAAGAGCCTGGACGACAGGGGACTCGAGAGCTTCCTTGCGTACATAACGAGCACCACACGCGGCCAGTTCGGCGTGTCGAACGTATTTATCATGCGCCAACTCGATTCGGGCCATCCGACCTTGACGCTCCACGGACGCCGGGCGCAGGACAAGACCACCATTGAATTCGATGCCGGCAGCGCCTTCGCCAAGCGGATGCGCCAGATCCGCGAGCCTTTCTTCATCAACGGCGCCGACGGCGAACTGCAGGACTTCGAAGAGATCTCCCGTCTCAAGAAGAACGGCGTGGAAGTATGCGTGCCGCTGGTTAGATCCGATGAATCCGCCGGCACCGATCTGAAGGGGCTCCTGTGCCTGGGACGGAAATTGCTCGGCGGCGAATACGGCAGATCCGAGCTCAAGTTCATGGGACTGCTGGGCGAAATGATCGCCATCTCGCTGCACAACGCCCAGTTGCATCGCAAGTCCATCATCGACAGCCTCACCAATGTCTACAGCCGCGGCCATTTCGACCTGCACCTCGAATCCGAGATATCGCGGGCCGAGCGCTATACCTGCTCGGAGCCGCCCGACGCCGTCCGATACGTGACGCTCATCATGATGGACGTGGACTACTTCAAGAAATTCAACGATGCGTACGGACATAAGGCCGGCGATGCGGCGCTCATAGTCATCGCCAAGCTGTTGAGCGGCAACCTGCGGAGGAGCGACGTGGTCGCGCGCTACGGAGGCGAAGAGTTCGCCATCATCGCCCCCGAAGTGATCAAGCCCGAGGGAGTGCGCCTTGCCGAGAGGCTCCGCACGAAGATCGAAAAGAACAAGTTCGAGCATGAAGACAACCACGATATCTCGATCACCGCAAGCTTCAGCGTGGGCACCTATCCGGTCGACGCACGCGACATCCGCGGTCTCATTGCAGTGGCCGACAAGGCCCTGTACGCGGCCAAGGCGCAGGGACGCAACAGGGTGACGCCGGTATGACATCGAACGCGGAAGCTGGAACTCGGAACGCGGAGCAACAAGATCATCCTGAGTTCCACGTTCCGAGCTCCGCGTTCTGCGTTCATAGTGCGTGGTGAGCTAGATGGACAAACCGTCCGGACCAATGAAGAGACCAGTCCTTCCCGGCACCAGGCCGCAAGCGGGGCCGCCGGCGGCCAAGCCGCCTGAGAGGCCCGGCACGCGCAAGCTCGGACCCGGTCCGGCGCCGGCCGCACCCGCATCGGTAAGGTCGTCCGGAATCCAGAGTCCGCCCAAGATCGGGACACGACGGTTCGTCAAGGGCGCGCCCGCACAGGAGGCCGCCGCCGGACCCGCCCACCCGCCGCAGAAGCCCGGATCGGGTTCCGTAAAGGCCATCACCGGGACTCACAAACCGGTGAGCGATAGGGCCGTCACGAGGCGGCTCGGCGAGAAACCGCCCGCCGCCGCCGAGGGCGAGGAAAAAGGGAAAGCCGGAGAGCGTCCGGAAAGCGCCGGACCGCCGCCAACGGTCGGTACCACGCTCGGTATGAAGTTCGCCTTGATGACCGCCCTGACCGTCGTTATCGCGTCGCTTATCCTCGCGCTCCTCGTTTACAAGAGCACCGCAGACGAATTGGACCACGAAATAAACGACAGCGGCAAAAAGACCGTGTTCACCCTTTGCGTCATCCCCATGGATCTCTGGAAGGAGATCGGCCCTAAGACCCAGTGCGTGGCAATTGAGAAAGTCATGGCGGCCGTCATGGCGGAATGCCGCGATGCGCTTGTCAAGGCCAATGAGGCCGCCAAGGGGCCGGAAAACGCCGCTATCCGCGAGAGCCTCACCGAGCTCGGCAAGAAGTTGGGGAAGATTGAGGCGTTCCCTCAGGGAAAACTCCGTGAGGCGTTCAACATGGTACTAGGCGCGGAGGACCCGTTCCTGAAGGGAATCGACCACAAGGGGATAAAGGCTATGGACATCCTCGAACCCAGCGCAGACGGGTCGAGTATGATGAAAATTGTCGGCACAACAACAACGGACTACTCGCTGCCGCCGGGAGTAGTCGTTGAGGAAGACAAGACAAAGGGACTCACGATCCGGGAGACAGACTACAAGGGCGAGCGTGTCCGCCGGTTCCAGAAGACGATCGGCGCCGGACCGGGCTTCGTCCAGCTCGACATGTCCCTTGCGGAGATCGACGAGGCGCGCGGCCGGCTGCTCGTGCCGATCCTCCTGGCCGGAATAATGGTCATCATCATCGGCGCGCTTATCGGGCTTGTACTCGCGCGATCGGTCACGCGGCCTGTGAAGACCCTGCTTAGCGATATCGACATCGTCAGCGGCGGCAACCTCGACCACCAGACCATCCCGCACAGCACCGACGAGATCGGCCAATTGGCGCGCACTTTCAACCGCATGACGAAGACCCTGAAAATAGCCCACCAGTCCGCGCTGGAGACGAAGGCGCTCGAGCACGAGCTGAACATCGCCACCGAGATTCAGCAGAACCTGCTGCCCAAGCGGCTGCCGAAGATCGCCGGCTACGATATCTTCGCCACCTACAAGCCGAGCAAGGAGGTCGGCGGCGACTATTTCGACTTCATCCAGATCGACGAGGACAACTTGGGGATCATCGTCGCGGACGTGTCCGGCAAAGGTATCCCGGGCTCGATGGTCATGACAATGGCCCGCAGCCTGATCCGCATGGAAGCCGAGCGCAACCTGTCGACTTCCGACACGCTGATCAAGGTCAACCGCATCCTCGCCCGCGATATCCGGCGCGGGATGTTCGTCACCTGCATCTACATGATCCTGAATGCGCGGAACAAGACGCTCCTGGTCAGCAGCGCCGGCCACAACCCGATGGTCCTGTGGAGACAGGCCACCAACAAGCACGAGCTCATCAATCCCAGCGGCATCGCGCTCGGTTTCGACAAGGGCCCGCTCTTCGAGCGGAACATCAAGCAACTCCTGGTCGAGCTCAACGACGGCGACCGCTTCCTCGCCTACACCGACGGCGTGGTCGAGTCCATGTCACCTGAGAGCGAGGAATTCGGCGAAGACAAGTTCTACGAGATGATCACCCAGTTCGCCAGGAAGGAATCGAGCGACCTCATAAATACGATCGTCGAGGCGGTAGAACTTCATCAAGGGAAAGCGCCTCAGCATGACGATATTACAATCGTGACGGTCAGGCTCATGCCGCCGGCGTAGCGCGCCGACCGGCCCGGGTCTGCGGGGCTCAGGCAGCGGTTTTTGGGGAGAGGCCTTGTGTGGTCCATGCGAACGGCCGGCAACGGGGAGTTGAGCGCCCGATTCAGGGCTGAAGACGGACCAGCCCGGTTTAACCGGCAGGAGAAAGAACGTGACCGAGCCCGCGAGAGAAAAGATTGTCGTCACCAACGACACCAAGTTTTTGAGCGTCGTCCGTGACTTCGTCGCCAACCAGACGCAGACGAACAACATTGCGCCCGACTCGGCCAACAAGATCATCCTCGCCGTCGACGAGGCCGTGGCGAACATCATCGAACACGCTTATGAGGAACAGATCACCGGCACAATCGAGATCGAAACCGAAATTTCGGAGACGCGCTTCAAGATTTCCATTCGCGACTCCGGCAAGAAATTCCGGCCCGACTCGGTCGAGACGCCGAACATGACGGAGCATGTCAAGTCGGGCAAGAAGAAAGGGCTCGGAATATTCCTCATGCGCCAGATAATGGACGAAGTGCGCTACGTTTTCAAGGAAGGGATCCAGAACGAGCTGGTGCTGGTGAAGTACCTTCGAACGGGATAGTGGATTCCGGTGTCGAGCGGAGAGCGGGCGAAGGAAGGACCTGGCCGAACGACAGCAGGATCAAGAAAAGGACTCTGACTCTTTTCGGTATTCGACCCCGGGATTCAGCGCTTTACACAAGGAGATGGAAAATGCCGGACTTCGCAATCGAAACACAACAGATCAAGCCGGGCATCAGGTTCGTCGCCGTCCGCGGTTTTCTCGATGCCCATACGTACGAGGAGCTGGACAAAACCATCTCGGAGTGTTTTGATCAGGGCGTGCACAAGCTCGTGGTCGACCTCTCCCGGCTCGATTACATAAGCAGCGCTGGCGCCGGCGTCTTCATCGGCAACATTGGCACCGCCCAGGACAACGACGGCAACATCATCCTGCTCAACCCGTCTCAGAACGTGCGCGAGATCTTCGACCTTTTGGGGCTGACGCAGATCTTCACCTTCGCGCAGGATGTCGATTCCGCCGTGCGGCTGCTGGAGAAATAACCTCTTCCGCACCAATTCGCCTGCCGGGAAAGCAGGATTTTCCGGCAAAGTAGTCTCGCCATGGAGGCGCGGAGACACGGAGATTTCTCGAGAATGTCTCCCATCGATCCCGGTGTTTCTTCTCTGTGCCTCAGTGACTCCGTGGCTGTTCCAGCCGCGATTCCGCCGTACACTCCGCAGGCGCGCATATGCTCTTCGACGAAAAGTTCGCCAGGACCCTCGAGATGCTCGACCTCCTCGCCAAGCGTATCGCGGCGGGCAAGGAGCGCGGTGAGCACGAATCCACCCAGCGCGGCGGGTCCGTCGAGTTCGCGGACTACCGCGCGTACTCGAGCGGCGACGAGCTTCGTTATGTGGACTGGAACGTCTTCGCGAGGCACGGGCAGCTTTTCCTGAAGCAGTTCGAGAAGGAATCGAACCTGCACGCGTCGATCCTGCTGGACTGCAGCGCGTCAATGGCCGCCACGAGTCCCGCCCGGTTCGATTCCGCGAGGAGGCTTGCCGCTTCCCTCGCCTACATCGCACTCGCCAGCCTCGATACCGTGAGCTTCTACTCGTTCTCGTCGAGCCTCGTGGAACACGTGCGCCTCATCCACGGGAGAAAGCGGATCTTCGACCTGCTGCCGATCGTGGAAGGGCTCCGCGCGGAAGGCGAGACGACGATGGGCCAGGTGCTCGAGCAGTACCGCGTCACGCCGGGCGGGCATGGAAGGGAGCTTGTGATCGTCGTGAGCGATCTGCTCGACCCTGAGGGCTACAGGCGGGGGCT
>JAVHLO010000018.1 GCA_031082105.1 Planctomycetota bacterium | reverse complement strand
CTCAGGTCTTCGACGATCGTGCCCCCTTTGTCGAATACCGTCGTCCCGTCAATGTACATGATCATGTCCGCGGGCAGCTTTGACGGCTTCCGCGGAAAGCAACGGTGATGCAGCCTCTCCAGGTCTTTCATCTTCAGAGTCCTTCAGAATCAACGCGTCGATTATACCATTTCCTCCGCGGCAGTCAAGCGAACGCGCGGTTGAGCGCGCCTCGCCCGCGCTTACTTGTCTATTCTTTCACCGCGCCCCTGTAGAGTTCGCGCTCGAACATGCGCGACCAGTCGCTCCAGCGCCGCTCTGGGTCGCGGATCCTGTTCGTTTCAATGACGAACGCGTTCATCTTCGCGTCAAGGTTGTCCAGGTAGTGAAGGGCGATCGCCTCCATGGTGCAGGGAAGGACCGGCGAACCCCATTCGAGCGTGCCGTGGTGGCTGAGTACCATGTGTTTCAACAGGTTCAACAACTGGTGGGGAAAGCCGGCCAGCGTCCTCGCCCGCGTCTCTATCATTTCCGCCCCCATGTACACGTGGCCGAGCATCTTGCCTTCATCCGTGAAGTAGAACCCGCGCGTGCCGCTCATCTCGACCGTCTTTCCGATGTCGTGAAGGAAAACGGCGGCAAGAAGCAGGTTCTTGTCCAAAGCGGGATACTCGGGCAGGATGCGTAGCGCCATGTTCAGCATCGAGACGGTGTGTTCCAGCAGGCCTCCGATGTAGGCATGGTGGAAAGTCGTCGCGGCGGAGGATCGCTTGAAGGTCGCCATGAAGCCGGGGTCGTCGAGGAAGAGAGAGATGAGTCTCCTGAGGTTGGGCTCCGTCACGCCCGTGGTGAGCACTTCCTTGAGCCGGCCGAGCATCTCGGCGGGATCCTTCTCCGTGTGGGGCAGCATCTCGGCCTCATTTATGCCTTCATCCTTCGCCTTAGATATCGAACTGACCGTTATCTGCAGTTGCCCCTTGTATTCCGTCACCTGGCCCCTGACCTTCACGTAGTCGTCGACCTGGAAGGCGCCCAGCACCTTGTCCACCCCGTCCCAGATCTTCGCCGCGATTGTGCCGCTCCGATCGGACAGCTCGACGTCCAGGTATCGTTTGTCCGCGCGGGTCTTGAGTTCGCGGACCGACCGCACAAGGAAGATCTGGTCGATATTCTCCCCCACATTCAATTGAGAAACGAATCTCCGCGTCATGATAAGCTGCCTCCAAGCATCGGGCGTTTCATCCGCAAAACAGACCGCGAGTGTCTCGCCTTCGGCACGCATGATACCAGCGGATGGCTGGCGCGGTCAAGCAAAACTCCGCTGGCCCGTTCCCGCTCGTGCTCGTCCTCCAGTCTGCCACGTGATTCTGTGTCCCCCCGAACACCACGCTCAGGTAAGGAAGCTCGCTTCGCCGCCAGAATCTCCATGGGGCACTCAGGAGCGACGTCCATAAAACCTTGACTGTCCGGCGGAGAAATGGTATCAAGTAGCCTGAAAACGTTGACAGATCACGCTTTGCTCCAGGAGGAATCATGTCTCGAGTATGCGAAATATGCGGAAAGCGCCCTTCACGCGGTCACGCGATCGAGAGGCGGGGCCTTGCGAAGAAGAAAGGCGGTGTCGGCCGCAAGATCACCGGCAAGACGAAGCGCAATTTCCGTCCGAACCTCCAGAACGTCAGGGCCTTCGTGAACGGCAAGACGGTCAGGATGCGGGTGTGCGCCTCGTGCATTCGTGCCGGCAAGGTCGTCAAGCCCCCAAGGGTCGTGAAGACGGCAACCACCTAGTGGTCCGTGACATTTGTAGTTTGACATTCGTTGGCTATCCCGAGCGCGTATGTCGGCTATCGAGATGAACCACGGATGAATACGGATGCGCAGAGACCGGTGAATCTATCGGTGTCCATCCGCGTTCATCCGTGGTTCTTTTCGAGCGCCTTCCCGTCTCGGGATTGGCGGGAACTGAGCTGTATTCCTTTGGCGTCTTGGCGGTTTCCGGTTTGAACCTGCGCCAGGTGACGATTTTCCCCCCTTGTTGATTCCGGCTGTGCGGAATGGAACAATGGCATCATCTCAACCTTGATCAAGTCTTCGGGCAATTGGGCGCCTCTACCGCCGGGCTTTCGAGCGAAGAGGCGGCCAACCGCCTCGCCAAACACGGTCCGAACGAGCTGATCGAAAAACAGAAGACTCCCGCATGGCGCAGGTTCCTGCGCCAGTTCATGAGCCCCGTCATCTACGTCCTCCTCGCCGCCGCCGTCATCGCACTCGCGCTGCAGGAATACAAGGACGCCGGGATAATCATCGGCGTGCTCGTCATCAACGCGACGATCGGTTTCATCCACGAGGGCAAGGCCGAGCGCGCAATGGCCGCCCTCAAGAAGATGACCGCGCCGTTCGCCACCGTGATGCGTGGCGCGAAGGAGACCGTCGTTCCCGCCAGGGAGCTTGTGCCCGGCGATATCCTCGTCGTGCACGCCGGCGACCGCCTCGCGGCCGATGCGCGGGTGGTCGAGGCTGTCGCGCTCCAGACGCTCGAAGGCTCGCTCACGGGCGAATCGACCGGCGTCTCAAAACGGGTACTGGACCTTCCCGAAGACACACCACTCGCCGACCGGCGGAACATGCTCTACAAAGGGACCATCGCGGTCACCGGCCGCGGCGCCGGGATCGTCGTTTCAACCGGCATGAACACCGAACTGGGCAGGATCGCGCGGATGGTGCAGGAAGCGAAGGAGCCGAAGACGAACCTGCAGCGCCGGCTCGAACAGCTCGGTCGAGCCATAATCGTCTGCGTCTGCGCGCTGATCGTCGTCGTGTTCGGGCTCGGAATGCTGCGCAGCCTCCCCATGCGCGAGATGCTCATGGTCGCAATAAGCCAGGCCGTGTCCGCGATCCCAGAGGACCTTCCGGTCGCAATGACCATCGCGCTCGCAGTCGGGATGCAGCGCATGGCGCGCCGCAAGGCGGTCGTGCGCAGGCTCGCGGCCGTCGAAACGCTTGGCGGCGTCACCGTCATCTGTTCCGACAAGACCGGCACGCTTACCAAGAACGAAATGACCGTCGTCGAGATCTGGGCCCCCGACTGCCGGGTAGCGGTCACCGGCGCAGGCTACGAACCGACGGGCAAATTCCTCGTTGACGGCAAGGAAGAGATGAAGATCACCCCGGGCTCGCCGATCTACGAGATCCTCCAGTGCGCGGCGCTCTGCAACGATTCGCACCTCGTCCCGTCCGGCAAGGACAGTCCGTGCTGGGGGATCACGGGCGATCCGACCGAGGGCGCGCTGGCCGTTGCGGCCGCGAAGGCCGGCATGGACGTCGAAGACCTGCGCGCGAACGCGCCGCGCGTCTGGGAAGTGCCTTTCGACGCCGTCTCGCGGTTGATGGCCACCGGACACCGTACCCGGGCGGGAAAAGGCGATTATCCCGCGAGCCCCGGCGGGAATGCCGGGGAACACGTCGTCTATCTGAAAGGCGCGCCGGAATCGGTCATCGGGCTCTGCTCGATGGTCCGGCGCGGCGGCAACGACGAGCATGTCGACGATGCCGTGACAACCGCGGTTGCGGAAGCCCAGGAGGAGATGGCCAGGAACGCGCTCCGCGTCCTGGGCTTCGCCGGCGCAAGACTCGACACGTCTTCGCTCGAGGCCGGGTTCGAATCGCTTCGCGGAAAGATGGTCTTCCTCGGCCTCGCGGGAGAGGTGGACCCGCCCCGGCCCGAGGTGCGCGACGCTATCGAACTCTGCAAGAAAGCCGGAGTCCGGACCGTCATGGTCACCGGCGACCACCTTGCCACCGGCAAGGCGATCGGCGACGCCCTCGCCATCTCGGAGACCGAGGCCCGCGCGATCGACGGAGTCCAGCTCGCCAAAATGAGCCAGCAGGAGCTCGATGAGGCCGTCAAGACGACCTCCGTCTTCGCCCGCGTCGCGCCCGAACAGAAGGTCAGGCTGGTCGAAACCTTCCAGCGACTTGGCGAGGTCGTTGCCATGACCGGTGACGGCGTGAACGACGCCCCAGCGCTCGTCCAGGCCGACATCGGGGTAGCCATGGGAATCACCGGCACCGAGGTCACCAAGGAAGCTGCGGCGATGGTCATCACCGATGATAATTTCGTCACCATCGTGAGCGCAATCGAAGAGGGCCGGGTCATCTTCAATAATCTCCGCAAGACGATCATGTACCTCCTCTCGACGAACGTCGCCGAGATGGTTGCGCTCATGAGTTCGCTTGCGAGCGGGCTGCCCATCCCGTTGCGCGCGGCCCAGATACTCTGGGTGAACCTCGTGACCGACGGGACCTTGACCGTCAACCTCGTCATGGAAAAACGCGAGGGCGACGAAATGAAGAATCCCCCCATCCGCAGGGAGGAGCCGCTGGTCTCGCTCCCGAGCCTGATCAGGATGCTCTTCCTTGTCCCGATAATGGCCTTCGGAACGATCGGGCTCTTCGCGTGGGAGCTGCACAACAATCTGCCGCTCGAACACGCCCAGACCGCCGCGTTCACGCTGCTCGTCGTCTTCCAGTGGTTCAACGCGCTGAACAGCCGGTCCGGCACGCGCTCGATCCTGGCCATGGGATTGTTCTCCAATCCTTTCGTCATCGCAGGGATTTCCGCGGCCGTGATAATGCAGCTTGGCGCCATCTACCTGCCGTTCATGCAGAGACTCATGGGCACGGTCCCGTTGAGCCTCATCGACTGGATCCGGATCGTCGCGCTCGGAAGCATGGTCATCGTCGTGGACGAATTCTACAAGTGGTACCTGCGCAAGGGGGCTGAGGAAAACAGGTCCCCTCTCCCTCTGAGAGAGGGCTAGGGTGAGGGAATTCTAGACGCCCCGGATTCCAGGTTGACTGGAAGGGAAACCCCGCAGAGAAGGTTGCCGCGAAGGTTTCCACTCCAGGGGCAGATGTTCGTCCCTCACCCCCGCCCTCTCCCAGAGGGAGAGGGAGTGCCGTCCCCTCTCCCTCTGGGAGAGGGTTAGGGTGAGGGTAGCAGTCCCTACCGCAGAATTGGAGAGCCACCAACCGCGCAGCCGCACCACGCGTGCGGATGCGACCACTCGATTTCCGGGAGGAAACACGACATGGGTACGCCGAAATACCGCCCTGTCCGCGCCCCGCGTGGACGTAAGTTGTCATGCAAGGGCTGGCAGACCGAGGCCGCCATGCGGATGCTGATGAACAACGTGGATCCGGAGGTGGCGGAAGACCCGGAACGGCTCATCGTCTACGGCGGCTCCGGCAAGGCGGCGCGAAACTGGCAGTGTTTTCACGCCATCGTCGGCGCCCTCAAGAAACTCAAGAGCGACGAGACCCTGCTCGTCCAATCGGGCAAGCCCGTCGGCGTCGTCCGCACGCATTCGATGGCGCCGCGGGTTCTCATCGCCAACAGCCTGCTCGTGCCCGCGTGGGCGAACTGGGACCACTTCAGGGAACTCGAGGCCCGCGGGCTCATCATGTTCGGCCAGATGACTGCGGGAAGCTGGATATACATCGGGACGCAGGGCATCCTGCAGGGGACGTACGAGACATTCGCCGCGGCGGCGAAGACCCATTTCGGCGGCAGCCTGGCCGGCCGGCTGGTCGTCACCGCCGGCCTTGGCGGGATGGGCGGCGCCCAGCCGCTCGCCGCGACGATGAACGGCGCGGCGTTCCTCGGAATCGAGGTCGACCGCAAGAAGATCGAGCGGCGTATCGCGTCCGGCTACTGCGATGTCCTCGCGGAGACCGTCGAAGAGGCGCTCGCTGTCCTGCGCAGGGCAAAAGACGACAAGCGCGCCGTCTCCGTCGGCCTCGTCGGCAACGCCGCGGAAGTACTGCCCGAGCTCGTCGCGCGCGATGTCGTCCCAGACCTGCTGACGGACCAGACGAGCGCGCACGACGCGCTGAACGGCTACGTGCCCGCCGGCATGCCGCTCCAGGCCGCACTCGAGCTCAGGCGGTCCAGCCCGAAAGACTACATCCAGATGTCAGTGAAATCGATGGCCATGCACGTCAGGGCCATGCTGCGGCTCAAGGAGATGGGCGCGGTCGTGTTCGATTACGGCAACAACCTGCGCGGGCAGGCGAAACAGGCCGGGGTCGAGAACGCGTTCGATTTCCCGGGCTTCGTCCCCGCGTACGTGAGGCCGCTCTTCTGCCACGGGCGCGGACCGTTCCGCTGGGTGGCGCTCTCAGGCGACCCCGAAGACATTCACAAGACCGATGACCTTGTGCTGAAGTTGTTCCCCGAAGACCAGATCCTGACTCGCTGGATCAAGCTCGCCCGCGAGCGGGTCCGGTTCCAGGGCCTTCCGGCGCGGGTATGCTGGCTCGGGCACGGCGAGCGGGCAAAGTTCGGGCTGGCGATGAACGCGCTCGTGAGAAAACGGATCATCAAGGCGCCGATCGTGATCGGGCGCGACCACCTCGACTGCGGGTCCGTCGCCTCGCCGTACAGGGAGACGGAAGGGATGCGCGACGGGTCGGATGCCATTGCCGACTGGCCGGTGTTGAACGCGCTCTTGAACGCCTCCTGCGGCGCGACGTGGGTATCGGTCCATCACGGGGGCGGGGTCGGGATCGGCAATTCCATCCACGCCGGGATGGTCATCGTCGCCGACGGTTCCCGCGAGGCCGACAAGAAGCTGCAGATGGTGCTGACGAACGACCCGGAGACGGGCATACTCCGCCACGCGGACGCGGGGTATGGCGAGGCAGTCAGGATGGCAAGGAAACGCAACATCGCCATCCCGATGAAGAGCTGACTTTGGAGCGCGGCGGCAAGCCCGCAGGCGCGACGCCGCTTTGCTTTCTTTGGAGTGCGGCTCCGCCGTCAGCCAAAGCGCCGTCGCCGCTTCGCTCTGCCGGCGCAGTCCACATGGGCGCGAACGCGCCTCCGCCGGCAAGGATGCCGACGCTCCCGGATGCCGGCGGAACCTTTTCCGCCATGCCGCGTCTAAGAGAGTGAAGAACGACAACCTGTCCTAACTACTGGGAGGCTGAACGATGTCTTTCGCCGAAACGATTGCCAGGCCAGGAAGGAATTTCTCCTTTCTCTCCGCTGCCCGGCGTTCCCTGCTCCTGATCCTCGTCCTCGCCGCCTGTCTCTGCGGCTGCGCGAGGGCAGGTGGCGCGCCTACCCCGCCGGACGGTGGGACCAACCCGCCTCCGATTCCCGTGCCGGTGCCCACGCCGCCGCAACTGCAGGTGAACAACGTCATCCGCGAGGCACACTACGATATCGCCGAGTCGGGCAACCGCTTGCGGGTCAACCTGCGGCTCAAGGTCTCCGTGCTCGAGACCGCCGATCCAAAGAGCTGGTCGTCCATGCCGCTCCTCCCGCCCGATATCGCCGTCGTCGATTGCGACCTGCGCGAGGGTGATGGCTTCGTCCGCCGCGACACCAGGGGGACTGCGGCCTTCTTCCAGCGCCAGGGCGATTTCTCGTTCACCATCTCGTTCCTGCTCACCCCACACAAGGTCGGTGATGAAACATCGATCGAGGTCCCCATGGTCTCCGCGGAGATCTCGCGGATCGCGCTCGCGCTCCAGCAGAAGAAGATCGAGTTCGCCGTGCCGGAAGACGCGATCCTCGAAACAGCCGAAGAAGACGACAAGACCACCCGCGCCGGCATCGTGCCCGGCAAGGGCGATAAGGTCGCTGTCTCCTGGTTCCCCAAGGGGACGCGGAGGCCGGTCGGCTACAGCCTGAGTTCCGAGGAAGTAAGCTCGTTCAGGTTCGCCGACGGCGCGGTCAGAATAGAAACGCTCATCACCTCGACGGTCGGCCGCGGCGGCGTGTCCGCGCTGACGCTGGCAATCCCCGCCGACAGGACGATCCTCAAGGTGGCCTCGGACGGGCTCAGGGACTGGCGCACAGAAGACACCGAGACCGGCAAGGTGATCAAGCTCGTCTACGGAGAACGGTGCTCCGGCGAGATCAAGATCGCCGTACTGCAGGAGATCCGAACCGATTTCCTGCCCGCACTCGTCTCACTGATGCCGCTGACCGTGGTCGAGGCCGACCGCCAGAGCGGGATCATTGCGCTGCTGGTCCCAGCGACGATGCAGTTGCGCGAGCAGGAGCGCGACGGCGCTGCGCGCATCGACGACGCGGAGCTGCTCAAGAGGGCCCCGTGGCTCCAGGGACAGGTCACGATGGCCTACCAGTACCCGCGCCCGCAGTACAAGCTGGCCGTCCAGGCCGAGAAGGTCATGCCAAAGATCTCCGCCCAGCTCGACACGCTCTTCCGATTGGAGCGCGGCATCGTCCAGGTGGCCGTGGCCGCGGCCTACACCGTTGAAGACGCAGGCACCTACGAATTCTCGTTCGCCTGCCCGCCCGAGTTTTCGCTCAGCGAGATCGTCGGGCGCGGAATACGGGATTGGAAACTCGCCGACGGCGTCCTCACCGTCATGCTGAAGGAACAGGTGGTCGGAAAATACGGCCTGTCGTTCTCCGGCCAGGTGCCGATGAAGAAGATCAACGGCATCGAACTGCTCCTCTTCCACACCCGCAATACCTATAAACAAAACGGCAGCATCGGCGTGGCGGTCGAGCCGGATGTCGACCTCACCCCGCGCTCGTCCGAAGATATGATCCAGGTGGACCCGAACGAGCTGCCGCCGTGGATGCTCGGTTGCGAAGGGCCGGGCCGGGCCTTCGCGCCGGATAGCAAGGAGGCGCAGGATTGGCGCAGACAGAACGACGAGCTGGCGAAACAGGGTCAGCAGAAAAGCCAGTCGCTCCTGCAGGAGGAGGCAACGCCCATCGAGACCCGCGCGCGCGAGGTCAAGCTCGGCTTTAAGTTCATCGGCCACAAGGGAAAGATGGCCGTCTCCGTCGCAGAAGTCAAGCCCGAGGTTGCAGTGGTCCACAGCACGCTGCTCACAGTCTTTGACAGCCGCTACGTACTCGATGCCGTCCTGCAGCTCGATGTCCGCAAACGCGGGATCTTCGAGCTGGTCGCAACGCTTCCGGACGGGTTCGTCCCGACCGTGGTCGGTGGCCCCGTGGCCGAGTGGTCGGTCGTCTCCGAAGAGGCCGGCCGACGACGTATTCGCATGAAATTCGACGGCGAAAAGCTCGGCCAGTTCATGGTGGAGATCGTCGCGGAACGGATCGCCGGCGAGTCCGACGCCGAGTCGCTCGCCCTCAAGGGAATAACGGTCGCCGGCGCGTACCGCGAAGAAGGCACGTTTGTAGTTAACCGCGCGTCGGATATCGAGGCGCGGTTTGCGGAGCTCTCGGGCGCTGAAGAGACCGATCCGAAATTGTGTCAGGTCATGGTGGCGCCGAAGGCAGCCGTCCCGGCCACGCCCGAGGAGGGCATCCTCGCCCTGCGGTTCAGGTCCGCTTCGTGGCAGACGGCGCTGCGCGTGACGAAGCTGAAACCTCAGGTCGATGCCGACATCTTTTACTTTCTCCGCGTACGCGAGGGCGAGATGGCAGCGGATGCGCTCGTCACCTACAACATCCAGCGCGCGGGCGTCGGCCGGTTCGTCGTGCGGCTGCCGAAGGGGGCCGTGAACTCGCGTGTCGTGGGCGAGGACGTCCGGACCGCGCACCTCGAGGAGGATGTGTGGACGATCACGCTCGAAGGCCGCAAGCGCGGGACGTACCAGTTGTATTTCCAGTTCAACCAGCGGGCCGAGCGCGCCGCCGCGGGGACACGCGACGCGGAAAAACCGGCGGCCGGCAAGGTCGATTTCAAGGGGTTGACCCTCGACGGCGTCGAAAACGAGAAGGGGACGATCATCGTCGCCGCGGGGACGGGCAACACGCGCGTGACGGTGCTCGATAGGAAGAACGTGGAGACGCTCGGCCACCCGGCCACGCTGCCCAAAGACATGACGCCGTACCGGCGGCTTGGAAGGCTTGAGGAATTCGGGTTCACCGGGAAGGAAAGATCGGTAACGATCGAGGTCGCCGAGATGGCGAAGGCGCAGGTCGAGACCGCAAAGGTCGAGTCGTGCGAACTCCACACGGTCCTCCGCGAATCGGGCGAGGCCGTGACCTACTTCGGCTGCCTCATAGAAAATTTCAACCGCCAGTACCTCAAGGCCCGGCTTGGCAAGGACGCGGTGCTCTGGACCGCGTACGTGTCGGGCAACCCCGTGAAGCCGTCCGTCGACGTCGACGGCACATTGCTCATCCCGATACTCGGCACGGACAAGTCGCTGAATATCTTCTCGCTCGAGCTCGTCTGGGTGGAGTCGCGGAAAGGGATCGGCGCGTTCGGTGGGATGGACTTCGAGACGCCGTGGCTTGATGCGGGCGTCAACGAGCTCACGTGGCAGGTCTACGTGCCGGGCAACCTCGACGTGATCAGCGAGTCGGGCACGATGGCGCGCGACGAGTCCGCGCCGGTCGCGGAACCCGCCGCGATATTCCCCGTGGTCCTGAGACATCTCGAACGGCTCTTGGAGAAGGCGTGGGACGTCGTAGGACCAGTCCTTGTCGTTGTCGTGCTGGTACTGATCGCGCTGGCCGTCATTGCGATGGTCTCGACGGCCATCGCGCGCAGCCGGTCGATGACGCGGCACGCAAAGATCGCCGTGGCCGCGGTGTCCGTGTTGGTTGTTGTGGTCGGCGCGGCGGTGATCATCCCTAGTCAACTGGGGTCTCGACCCAAGTATGAAGACACGATCGCCTATGCGCCCGGCTACGAGTACGATCAGAGAAGGACGGAAGGGATGCCGGGCGATATGCCGTATCTCTACGGTGGAGAGCCGCCGGCCTTGCGGACCCAGATGGGACCCGCGCCGGCCTCAGACCCTGCTGGCGCTGACAACGCGTGGGTCTCCGAGGCGCAGTACGAACAGCGGCTCCAGCAGGAAGAACTGGCCCAGGTGCCGCAACAGCAGGCGCTGAACGTCGGCAAGAAGGCGGCCGAGCTGCAAGAGCGGGCCGCCGGACGTCAGCGCGCCATCGCCAACGCCAGGGAGGCGAAGGCCAAGGAAGCGTATCGCGACGAACTCGCCGATGTCAGGCTGGAAACGGAGGACCGGAAAGACATTGCGGATGTGAAGATCGCAGAAGACGAAGAGGCTGCCAACGAGAACTGGGAATCGCAGAGCGACGCGGCCTTCCAGAATATGGCGCTCCGGACCGCCGACAAGAAGTTGCAGCAGGAAGGCAAACGTGATCCGGCACTCGGCGAGGCGGCCGGCAAGTTCGCGAAACTCCCGGGTGAGACGGAAGACATGCCCCATGCCGGGGCCGAACCCGACAGGAACGATCTCGATACCACGGGCCAGATCCCCGGCGATCTCTCAAGGCCGCTCGAGACCACCTTGGAGCCCGGCGGCCGGCCGGCCACATCGACCCCCGCGCCGCAGCCGCCACAGGACAATGCGGCAGGGCTGGAATACGATGCGTCTCTCGCCCTTGCCACGACCGACAATTTCATGCTCCGGGACGTCAACGCCAAGGCGCTTGCCGCGACCGGCTCGAGCGGCTACGTCCGGGCGAAGGGCGGCCAGGCCGCGGGCGCGCTGCCCATCCAGATCAGCATCCCGACCACACAGACCGCGCCGCGCGTATTCAAGCAATCGTTCGCCGGCACGAGCCAGGGCAAGGTCGAGATGTCCGTCGTCGACCGGTCCGCAAGCATGATCCTGCAGACGATCATAGCGCTGGTCATCGGCGTGCTGGTCGTCGTCGCGGCGCGGAAGCGGTTCAGGGAGACGCTGCCTGCGGCGATCGTGATCGCGTTCGTGCTCTTTGCGCTGGCGTCGAAGCCGGCGACCGTGTGGCAGGCGTACGTGTCGACAGCCGCGGGCGCGCTCGTCCTCGGCGCGATCGTCGCCATCGCCGCCTGGCTCTGCCGCCGCGCGGGGTCCGCCAGTAGGCCGGTGAAATAGCCACAGAGGCACAGAGACACAGAGCACGGAAAACTGAATGAGAAACTGGCCACAGAGGCACGGAGACACTGAGCGCGGAGAATAGTGGTTCATGACATTTGAAATTCCGGAATCAGTGCCGCGACCGTGAGGGAGCGGTAGACGACAGGCTTCCCAGAATCTGAATTGTCACGAACTACAAGTATGAGCCCAAGGGAAGCATGGAGAGAGAGCCAATGGATATTGACGAGCTGACAGAGAAGATCATCGGGTGCGCCATTGAGGTTCACAGGCACCTCGGCCCGGGATTGCTCGAGAATACGTACGAAGAAGCAATGTGTATCGAGCTGGAGCTGAACGGACTGCGTTTCGAGCGCCAAGTCATGGTTCCAGCCGTGTACAAGGGACGGAAGATAGGAGAATATCGCATCGATTTGATCGTCGAGGACTCTGTCATCGTTGAGATAAAGAGTGTTGAACGTTTCGATCCGGTTTTTGAGGCGCAGGTTCTTACTTATCTGAGAATCAAAGCCAAGAAGGTCGGGCTCTTAATCAACTTCAATTCGAGACTTTTGAAGGACGGGATCAGAAGATACGTTCTCTAGCCGCGGTCGCGTGTCTGCGGCTGGTCTATTGGATTCCGCCAAAAAAACATTCTGTCATTCTGAGCTTGTTTCAGAACCTCCTTGCACGAGGATAGAGGAGATGCCGAACCAGGTTCGGCATGACAGCAGACTGGTTTTTCCCGCGCTTTTGTAGCTTTTTCATTCTGATTCGCCTTCTCTGTGTCTCAGTGCCTCTGTGGCTAATTCGGTCATATGATTCTTACAGTTGGAGGAAAAGTCATGTTGCGTAGAATCATGCTGCTTGTCGCCGTCGTGTTCGCCGTTTCGGCGGGGTTGTGGACCGCCGGCGGACGCGCGGAAGAGGCCGCCGCGCCCACGCCGCCGCCCGCGGACCAGCCCGAGTACATCGTCCGCGAGTACGGCTGCGACGTCAACGTCCAGGGCGGGCTTGCGAGATACGTCGCCACCGTCCAGCTCTCGGCGCTCAAGGACGGCTGGGTCACCATCCCGCTCTTCCCCACCGAGCTCTCGCTGACGGAGATCAACGTCAGGGACGGCGACCGCGCCAAGGTCCATCTCGAACGGGCCGCCAAGGAGTTCAGGCTGCTCATCGGCAAGAAGGACGACTACATCGTCGAGATGAAGTTCGTCCGCAAGGTCGAGGGCGAGGGGACCGTGAAGAGCATCCGCATCCCGCTCGTCCAGACGCTCAAGTCTTCCGCAAAGGTGACGCTGCCGGACAAGGGAGTCAAGGTCGATCTCCTCTCGCCGCTCGATTACGAGACCGGCGAGGCGAAAGAGGGCACCCAGGTGACCATCTACGGCGGGCTGGTCCGCGAGGTCATGATGTCGTGGTCGACCGTCCCGATAAAGCGCGAACTGCGCACGATCGCGTTCGCGGAACAGAAGACGCTGCTCAGCGTCGGCCAGGGCGCAACGCGTATCGAATCCACCATCGATTTCTCAGTCCTCCAGGGCAAGCTAAGCCGGTTCAGGATCGAGCTCGGCAGGGATGTCAACCTGCTCGAGGTCACCGGCGCGAACATCAGGGCGTGGGACATTGTTGAAGCGGACGAGAAACGGATCCTCCAGGTCGATACGACCCAGGATATCGAGAAGACGTACTCGTTGAAACTCTCCGCAGAACGCGTCATGGCCACACTGCCGGCGGTATTCGAGCTTCCGCGCATTGATACGCTCGATGTCGAGCGCGAACGCGGCACCATCGCGCTCGTCACGCGGGAAGGCGTCAAAGTCGAGGTCGCAAAACTCGAGGGCGCCTCGCAGGCGGACGTCGCCGAGCTCCAGAAGGAACTCGCCAGGAAAGAACCGATCCAGCTCGGGTTCCGGTACATCCGCAAGCCGGTTTCGGTCTCGTTCAATGTCAGCCTCATGAAGCCAAAGGTGTTCGCGGAACTGTTCACGTGGGTCAGGGCGTCGCGCGACAGCCTGCGCCTCAACACCAGCGTCGAGTACCAGGTGCGCGAGGCGGGACTCTTCACCCTTCAACTCAAGCTCGAAGAGGGGCTGAGGCTCGTCGACATCGTCGGAAAGGACATCAATAACTGGCAGGTGAAGGACAACGTGCTCTTCATCAGCCTGAGATCGAAGGCGGAAGGCACGTACTCGCTCCAGGTCGAGACGGAGAAACTCGTCGACAAGGCCGCGGAGACGCTCGCGCTACCGATCATCGAGCTGCTCGATGTCGACCGCGAACGCGGTCACATAGCCGTGTCCTCGTTCCCGGGGATCAAGGTCGAGACCGTCGCCACCGAGGGCGTCAGCCAGATAAACGTGAAAGACCTCCCGCAGACCACGCTCGGCGAAGGCTACCAGCCCGAGCTCGCGTTCCGTTACATCAAACACCCGTACAAGATCTCCGTCAGCCTCGCGGACATCAAGTCCGAGGTCTCGGGCGAGGTGTTCGCCTACTATTCCATCGACGAGAAACAGCTCGAAATCTCCTTTGAGACCCAACTCGAGATCAAGAAGGCCGGCATCTTCCAGATAAAGCTCGCCATGCCCAAGAACCTGCGCGTCGTCGACGTGCAGGGCGAGGGCATCGACGACTACAAGCGCAACGAGCAGGACGGAACGCTCCTCGTCGTGCTCCGCAGCAAGGCCGAGAACGCGTACGCGCTCAGGTTCAAGGCGCAGATGAGCCTCGAAGACCTGACAAAGGGGCTGCAGTTGCCGGTCATTTCGCTGATGGACGTGAAGAAGGAGACCGGCTACCTCGCCGTTCGGGCGGAGCAGAGCTTCAAGGTCAAAAGCGAGACCGAGAAGCTGAAGAACATCAGCGAGCTCGACATCAAGGACCTGCCCCAGAACCTGAGGGCGCAGTCCGCCGAGATCTCGCTCGCATACAGGTACCTCACCGTTCCGTGGGAAGTCCATCTCGGGATCGAGCGCATCAAGCCGCGCGTCCATGCGGACGTATTCCACTTCGTGCTCGTCTCCGAGGCGCTCATCCAAGTTGCGTCGACGGTCCGGTTCGAGTGCCTCTACGCGGGCGTCTCCGAGTTCAGGTTGCAGTTCCCGCCGGGCGCGTCGAATATCGACATCACCGGTGCGGACATCAAGCACAAGGAAAAGGAAGAGGGCAAACCCGGCGAGCCCGAGGTGTGGAAGGTCTCGACCCACTCGAAGAAGCTCGGGTTCTTCGATCTCTTTGTGACGTTCCAGCACGAGCTGAAGGGGTCGCAGGCGCAGAAGGGCGCGATCTCGCTCGGCGGGTTCCAGGTGCTCGACGTGGCGCGCGAGACCGGCTACCTGGCGATCACCGCGCGGGCGGATGTGGAGCTCTCCGATCCGAAGAGCGAAAGCCTTACCGCGATCGACCCGCGTGAAATCCCGACGAACTTCACACAGGGGATCACCGTGCCGTTCCTGTTCACGTACCGCTACCTCTCCCAGCCGTACAAGTTCTCGGTGGGCGTCAAGAAGCACGACTTCGCTGAGGTGCTTGTCGCGGTGATAGAGGGGTGCAGGATACACACCACCGTCTCGAAGGACGGCAACGCGATCACCGACATCGTGTACCGCGTGCGGAACTCCAAGACGCCGTACCTGACGATTACCCTGCCCGCGAAGGCCGAGATCTGGCATCTCATCGTCGGCTCGCGCGCGGAGACGCCGTTCAGGTCCTCCGCGAATTCGAACGACATACTCGTCCCGATCACGGCCGTGGAAGGCGCGGTCGCCGGCACGTCCGGTGAGCAGGTCTTCGACGTCCGGCTCCGGTTCGCGATGCAGGTGGCGGAACTCGGCGCGTTCGGCGCGCTCAAGCTCCAGTCGCCCGCGGTCGACCTGAGAATCATGCGTCTCGGCTGGACGCTGGCGCTTCCACCGGACTATGAGCTTGCGAACGACACGGGTAACATGGAGCCGACGTACGGGTTCGACCCGCAGCTCGAGCAGTTGTCGTTTGCGCCGCCGGCGGGTCTTCAGGAACGCGCGGGGGGCAGTCAGCCGGCGGTCGGCAGGAATGACAATGCCTTTGTCAACACGATCCAGCCCGGCGCGGCGCGGCCGGTAGGCGCGGTGCCGCAGGGCACGACGGGCGCCACCATCATGGGCGGAAAGAACTACACCTTCCAGAGCCTCATCCCGCTCAACAAGCCCGCCGAGATCAACGCGCGGGTGATGACGAGCCGGGCGTCTGATGTGTCGAAGGGCGTTGTGGGAGTCATCTTTGCCGTCGCCGCGTTGCTCTTCCTGCGGTTCTCGAAGGCGAGCGACCGCCTGAAGCTGGGCGTGTTGCTGCCCGCGGCGCTCGTGGCGCTCGCCATCCAGGGCGTGACCAGGTACGCCTACCTCGGCCAGATCGAGGTCGCCGTCTGGATACTGTCGATCGTGACGATCCTCTACGCCCTGTATTCCGGCGGGCGCTGGGCGGTCCCGGCGATCGCGCGAAGCTGGCGCGACCGCGGCCAGGGCGGCGAGGGCGGCCAGAGTAACTGTGTCCTCTGGGCCTCCGGCGGTCCCGACAAGCCCGCCGCACCGGGCACGCCGCCCACAGGCCCCGGCAACCAGCCCCCGGCCCCGGGCGCGCCCGACAGCAGCGTGATCCCGCTCGATAAGTACGAGAAGAAGGAATAGCGAACGCTCAACAGTACAGTGCTGTCATTCCCGCGAAAGCGGGAATCCAGAATGGGCAGAATTGCGTGCATGCGTGCATGCGTGCGTGAGTACGTGCGTACTCATGCGCGCATGTGCGCTCACACGCTCGTACGCACGTACTCGCACACGTACTCACTCACGTTTCCATGACCGAGAGCCGACCATGACCCGAGCCTTCCTCATCTGCCTCGCCGCCCTGCTCGTCGGATGCGGAGGAGACGAGCAAAACAAGCCCAAGCCTTCGGAGGACGGTAGCCACACCGCAGTCGTGTCTCAGGCGAAAGACCTGCCCGTCTTCACGCTCCCGGCCGACCTCGAGGCACTCTCCGAAACGGCGGCAGTGAAGATCACAGGCATCAGCCGCAGCCAGCTTCGGCTGAAGGCGCTCGACGCAAAGAAGGAGGCGCGGGTGGTCGTCCCCGCGGGGACGATCCTCAAGCCGGTTGCGGAGACGAAGGGCATTCCATCTTACGTCGTGCGGGAAGAAGCAGGACTCATGGTCAAGCCGGCAAAGGGGAGCCAGAGCTGCATCCTCGAGGTCGTCAATTCGGACGCGGCCGTCTGGAACCGCGGCATCCCGCCTGACGAGAAGGACGAGTTCTGCTTCTCGACGGTCCCCGTGCCGGCCGAGCTTCTTTCATTCTTCAAACTCGCCCTGGAACGAAAGATGTCGTGGGCCGAAGTGCAGGTGGGCGCATGGGGCATCCTGAACGATATCTCCGCGAAGGAGTTCTCCGGGAACACGGTGGGCACCAACACCTACAACCTGGACACAGGACGCTTCATGGAGACCGCGCTCACGAACTACCGCGGCATCATGGAGACGCGCCACCTTTTCGAAGAGCTCGGCCTCGACCCGATGAAGTACCGCCTGTTCCAGGACAAGCGCCGGTACTTCGAGGGCGCGCTCAAGGGCATGGACTTCGACAAACCCGGCATAAACTGGGAGGCCGGCATCGTCAACGGCCGGCTTGAAGAGTTTGCGGGCGAGCCGGAGGCGGAGGACATGCTCATTCAATACGCGACCCGTCACGCGCGGATCGACATCCGCGAGCGCGCAACAAGATCGCTGATCGACATCGGCCTGCTAGGCGACACCAATGACTTCTTTGAGACGATGCTGGAAACGGAATACCGGGAGCTCCGTTTTCTTGCGGCGCTCATGCTGGTCAAGAACAAGGACATGCGCGGCCAGCCGCTCCTCGCGCTGTACGCGGACGACCCGTTCTTCGGGAAGTGCGTGTCCGGCTTGAGGAAGACGCTGGAAAAGGAGACCGACGCGACCGCCGGAGAAGGCGAGACCACCCTGGAATTCTGGGAACGCGCGGCCGGCTGGGACGCGCTCGCCAAGACGCATGGCGACGTGACGGCGCTGCGCCAATTGGTGGACAAGGAGAAGACGAAGAGCGATCCCTGGCTTGACGAGCTCCTGCGGAGATTGGCCACGGGCGAGGGCAAGGAGGCCCGGTCGGCGATATCCGCGATCGAGAAGCGGTACCACGACGACCGGCAGGCGTTCGACGGGCTGCGTGAGGCAGCCATGAGCCATAAGGACAGAGACATCCGCCTGGACGCGGCAAAGGCGATCATCGAGAAGTTCGGCGCGCTCGACGTTGAAGGGGTCGTTCGGGCGGTTCTCGAAGATGAGAAGCAAGACCCGTACGTCGTGAAGAGCGCAATCAGGCATGCGGTCGTGTTCGGCAGATTCGAGGGGCGCGAGAAACTCCTCTTGGATGCCGCGCGGCATTCGAACGCGGAGGTGCGGGCCGGCATAGTCCCCGTGCTCGAAGAGGGCAGGGAGAAACTGACCGTCGAAGAGTTCGAAAGCGCCATCTGTTCTCTGGGCGAGCGCGACCCCGACTCGAGAGTGCGCAACGAGGTGGTTCGACTGCTCTCGCGCAACAAGAAGCTCCTTCCGCAGGAAAAGGCCGTGGCGATCCTGCTGCCAGTGGCCCGGACGGAGCCGGAGAAGCGGATGCGCGACCTCGCCCTCTCCGCGCTGTGCGAGCTCAAGGCGCGCGAAGTGATCCCCGTACTGAAGGAGATGATCGAGAGCGGCAACAAGGATCAGAAGAACACGGCGGTCGCATACCTGGCAAAATGGAAAGGCGACGAAGAGGCGCTGGGAATACTCGAACGATTCCGCGCGGACCCGGACATCGGAAAGTACGTCGAGAACCACCTCAAACGGGAAGGACGATAGCGCGGCCCACCTGCCTAACGACATGATGCGCTGTCATTCCCCGAG
>JAVHLO010000189.1 GCA_031082105.1 Planctomycetota bacterium | reverse complement strand
CTCAGTGTCTCAGTGTCTCTGTGGCAAAATCCCTGTCAGCGGCGGCGGCTCACGCGGACTGCAGGCACGCCTCGACCATTGCGGCGACCTGTTCCGGTTTGAAGTTGCGGACGAACACGCCCTTCTTCGGGCATGTTGCCATGCACGAGCCGCAGCCCTTGCAGAGCGATTCGTTCACGTCGACCGTCTTCTTGAGCTGGCCGTCCTTCATGAACTCGACAAGCGTGATCGCCTTGTACGGGCACGGGTCGACGCAGTACGCGCAGCCGTCGCAGTTGGCGTCGATCACTTCCGAGATGCGCGCCTCGAGTTCGATCTTCTCCTTGGCCAGGATGGTACAGGCCCTCGACGCGGCCCCGCACGCCTGTGCGATCGATTCGTCGATCGTCTTCGGGCAATGCGCGAGCCCGCACAGGAAGATGCCCTCGGTCTGGAAATCGACCGGCCGGAGCTTCATGTGCGCCTCGAGGAAGAACTTGTTCTGTGTCAACGGCACCTTGAGCATCTTGCCGACCTCTTCGGTATCCGCGCGCGGCACCGTGGCGGCGGACAGGATGACGTAGTCCGCGTCGAGCTTCACGGTCTCCTGGAGCATCGGGTCGAAGACGGTGACGGAGAGAGGCGATGCGGACTGAGCGCCTGCGCGATCCGGGAGCGCCGGCATCCCTGCCGGCCCGCCGGCGGACAACTTGCCCGCGCTCGCGTCCGGGGTAGCTTTTCGACCCTCACCCCCGCCCTCTCCCAGAGGGAGAGGGACACCCATGCCACGCGTGACGACGGGCTTCTTCTCCTCCTCGTACCTGATGAACCGCACACCGGCCTCGCGCGCCTTCGTGTACAGCGCCTCGCGGAACCCGTACGTGCGGATGTCGCGGTAGAGCACGTAGACCTCGGTCTCCGGCGATTTCTCCTTGATCTTGAGCGCGTTCTTCACCGCGAAGTAACAGCAGATGCGGCTGCAGTACGGCCTGGTCTTGTCGCGCGAGCCGACACACTGGATCATGACGACCGAGCCGGCCTTGAAGTTGTTCTTGTGGATCTTCTCTTCGAGCTCGACCTGCGTCATGACACGGTCGTTCTGGCCGTAGAGGAACTCCTTGTACTCGGCGGGCTTGAGCTCCTCGGCGCCCGTGGCCACGATGATGATACCGTGCTCCACCTTCTTCTCCGTGCCGTTGGCGACGAGTTTCGTGGAGAAATGGCCGTAGAAGCCTTCGACCTCCGCGACTTTTGTGCTGCGATGGAGCAGCACGTTCGGGTGTTTGGCGACCCTCTCGATGGTCTGTTTCAGATACGCCTGCGGGTCCTCGCCCTCAGGGAGGTAGAAGATATGGCGCATGTTGCCGCCGAGTTCGGCCTCTTTTTCGACGAGGTGGACCTTGAACCCCGCGTCGGCGATCGCGAGCGCGGCCGTCATGCCGGCCATGCCGCCGCCAATGACCAGCGCGTCGTGGTTGATCGACATCTCGGCAGGGTACAGCGGCTCGAGGAGCGCCGCCTTGGCGACCGCCATGCGAACGAGGTCCTTGGCCTTCTCCGTGGCGGCCTCGGGCATCTGCATGTGGACCCACGTGTTCTGGTCGCGGATGTTCGCCATCTCGAAGAGGAACGGGTTTAGCCCCGCATCGCGGCACGTGCTCTGGAAGAGCGGCTCGTGCGTGCGCGGCGTGCAGGACGCCACGACCACCCTGTTCAGCTTCTGTTCAATGATGATCTGTTTTATCTTGTCGCAGGTGTCGGCCGAGCAAGTGTAGAGGTTATCCTGGGCATAGACAACGTTCGGCAGATTCTTGGCGTACTCGACGACGGACGGGACGTTGGCGACGCCGCCGATATTCTTGCCGCAGTGGCAGACGAAGACCCCGATGCGCGGCTCCTGGCCCTTGATATCGATCTCGGGCGGGAACGTCATCTTCGCGATGAGCGTCCCGCGCACGTCCGCGAGCATCGCCATGGCCTTCGACGCTGCGCCGCTCGACTGCATGACCGTCTCCGGGATGTCCTTCGGTTCGGTGAACGGACCACAGACGAAGACGCCGGGCTTCGAGGATTCGATCGGCGAGAAGCGGTGTGTCAGGGCGAACTTGTTGTCGTCGAGCTTGATGCCGACCGCATCGGCGAGCTTCTCGACCGCCGCGGGCGGCCTCAGCCCGCTCGACAGCACGACCATGTCGTACTCGGCGGATTCGAGCTTGCCGTCCTCGGTCTGGTAGCGGACGATGAGGTTCTTGGTCGCCGGCACTTCTTTGATGAACGACGGCCTGCAGCGGATGTATTTCACGCCGAGCTCTTTCGCGCGGTTGTAGTACTCATCGAACCCTTTGCCGTACGCGCGGATATCGATGTAGAAGACGTGGCAATCGAGCTCGCGCTCGTGTTCCTTTGCGATGATCGCCTGCTTTGTCGCGTACATGCAGCAGACGGAGGAGCAGTAAGGCCGGTCGGTCTCGCGCGAGCCGACGCACTGGATGAAGGCGAGCTTCTTGGGTGTCCGCTTATCTTCGGAGAGCCGCTGGATGTGTCCCATGAACGGTCCGCTGGCGGAGAGGATGCGTTCGAATTCGAGGCTCGTGATAACGTTCGGGTAGCGGTCGTAGCCGAGTTCTTTTTTTACATCCGGGTTGAAGAGTTCGAACCCGGGCGCGAGGACGATAGCGCCGACGTTGAGGTTTTCGATCTTCTCGCCGGGCATTTCGTGCTGGATAGCCTTGGCCTCGCAGGCCTGGACGCAGTAGAGGCATTCGCAGCATGTGGCGCAGGCGAGGCAGCGTTGCGCTTCCTTGACGGCCTCTTCTTCGGTGTAGCCGAGCTCGACCTCTTTGAAGTTGCCGCGCCGCTGTTCGACGGGGATGGTCTTCATGTGGAGGCGCGGTTGTTTCTCGAGGCCTTCGATCTCCTTCTTGGCCTTCGTCCACATGGGCGCGTCGCGGTCCACGGTCATATCCTGCCCGTTGAGGAACCGCTTGATCGACTCCGCCGCGCGGTGACCGGCCTCGATCGCTTCGATGACGGTCGCGGGTCCCGAGACCGCATCGCCGCCGGCAAAGACGCCGGGGATGGTCGATTCGAGGGTGACGCTGTCGACTTCGAGCGTGCCCCACTTGGTCGTCTTGATCCCTTCCTTGCCAAGCGCGCCGACATCCGGCGTCTGGCTGATGGCGGGGATGACCATGTCCGCGCTGATGGTGAACTCGGAGCCTTTGACGGGCGTCGGCCTGCGCCGGCCGCTGGCGTCGGGTTCGCCGAGCTCCATGCGGACGCACTCGATGCCGGTCACCTTGCCGTTCGCGCCGAATACCTTGGTCGGCGCGGCGAGGAATTCGATCTTGATCCCTTCCTTTTCGGCCTCGGCGATCTCCCACGCGCTGGCGGGCATCTCGCGCCGGGACCGGCGGTAGACGATGGTCACCTCGGACGCGCCGAGCCGCCACGCGCTGCGCGCGGAGTCGATTGCGACGTTGCCGCCGCCGATGACGACGACCTTGCCTGAAACGGGTTTCGGCGCGGCCTTGTTCACCTTCACCGCGATGTTGACCTCGCGAAGGAACGCGACGGCGTCCGCGACGCCGGAGAATTCGTCCTCGCCGGGGATTTCGAGCTTGAGCCCCTTGGTCGCGCCGATCCCGAGGAACATCGCGTGGAAACCCAGCTTCTTGAGGTCCATGAGCGAGAGCTTTTCGCCGACGGGCGAATTCAGTTTTAATTCCACCCCGAGCTGCGTGACCATCTCATCGATTTCCTTTGCGATGACGGCGGCGGGGAGCCGGTATTCGGGGATACCGACGATGAGCGTGCCGCCGGCGACGGGCAGCGCCTCGTAGATCGTGACCTGGAACCCTGCGATTGCGAGATCGCGCGCGCAGGTGAGTCCGGCCGGGCCGGCGCCGACGATGGCGATCTTCTCGGTCTGTTTTTCCTTTATCGCGGGGAGTGGCGCGCGCTGCTCGGGGTGCGCCGCTTCCCAGTCCGCGAGGAACCGCTTGATCGCCGCGATGGCGATGGGCTCATCGAGCTGGCTGCGCGTGCATTCGGTCTCGCAACCGTGCGGGCAGACGCGTCCGCAGATCGCGGCGAGCGGATTGGTGCGGCGTTCGACCTCGAGCGCGTCCTTGAACCGTTTCTGCGCGACGAGCGCGACATACGCGTGGGCGTTGACGGATGCCGGGCATGCGAACCTGCACGGCGACACGCCTTCCTTGGAGATCGAGAACCCGCCGGGCACGGCCTGCGGGTATCTTCGGTAGATGGCGGTGCGCTTGACGAGCTCCTCATCGAACTCGCCGTCGAGCTTGATGGGGCATTTTTCGATGCACACGCCGCAGCCCGTGCACTTGGCCAGGTCGATGTAGCGCGCGCGCCGTTTGATGGTGACGTTGAAGTTGCCCGGCGCGCCTTCGACCTTCTCGACCTCGGAGTCCATTAGCTTGACGATGTTGGGGTGTCGGCCCGCGTCGACGAGCCTGGGCGCGAGGGTACACATGGCGCAGTCGTTCGTGGGGAAGGTCTTGTCGAGCTGGGCCATGACCCCGCCGATGGCGGGTTCTTTTTCGAGCAGGAATACCTTGTATCCGGCCTCCGCGAGGTCGAGTGATGCCTGGGTGCCGCCGATGCCTCCGCCGACTACGAGTACGGCGCCGATCTTGGTGTTTGTTCCTGGTGACATGTCTGGTTTCTACCTCCAATCCTGGTCCTGCTGAGAGTTGCCGGGCGTGCGCAGTGTGTGTTCGCTCGCGGGCAGCAGTGAATTCGAGTTTCGGCGCTTTATATCATTAAGCGCGTTGATGTGTCAAGGAAAAGGCTGTGACTTTTTTCACAAGCCGGGTGGCACGTTTCGTGCCGGGGCGGACGTATCGGTTGAGGTTTCGCCCGGATTCCCACATGCGCTGGAATGCCGGGCATCGGCCCGCTTCAGAGATTCGGCTGACCAGTGGCGGCATGGCCGCCGCACGCCAAAGCCGCGTTCCAGAGCCATGCCTTCGTTGTTTCAGTCGCCACCGGCACGCAGCTTGATAACCTCGCGCTTGCGGCCGCAGTAAGGGATTTCACGCCGGACGAGTTCGCCGCCGGCGCACAGTTCCGACATCACACCCGCCGCAACGGTCCGCTTCCAGCGGGTCGCGTCGTTCACCACGCCGGAACCGGCGAAGTTGTCCGGGAAGATCTCGTTTGACTGGTCGCCCTGCGGGCCGAGACAATCGCGCAGCCGGACCTTGCCGTCGTCCGCGGCGAACGCATTCACCCAGTGGTTGCCGCCTTTGTTCACGCCGTAGGCGTCGCCGTAGCCCGCGTTCGCAAGCAGATACGCGCAGATGTTCGTCATGTTGCTGCAGTCGGCCTTGCTGTCCTTGAAGACATCCGCCACGGTGTACCTGCGCTTGTCGTACTGCATCTTCGAAAACCAATCGAAGGCGACCTTGGCGGCATAGGCGAATGCCCCCTGCCTGTCCAGCCCTTCCATCTTGTGCAGGTGCTCCAGGAGGTGCGGCTCGAAGCGGTCTTTCGCCGACTCGCTCCCGAGCGGCGTCCCCTGCCGCCAGTTCAATACGTCGAGAAACGAATCGATCGCGCGCGCGTGGTCGTCCTTTTCGGCCGCGGGCGCCGGGTTCGCCTTCGCCCAGTTCAGCATCACGTCGGCGAGCTCGGCATCCGCTTTTTCGCGCGAGTACCGTTCGAGGACGCAGTTCAGGTACGTGAGATTGTACGGCGTCTCGAACGATCGCGCGAAGATGTCCTTCACGCGCGGCGAGTCCTTCAGCTTCAGCAGCACCTTGCCGACGAACTTCCGCTGCGACGGCACGACGAGCCTGAACGACGGCGACTCGCAGGCCGCGCCGATCGCCTCCTTCTCCGCAGAGACGAGGCACAGAATATCCTCGGCCTGGCGCAGGAACTCGGCGAAGTCCTTGTGGAACCACTCGAAGTCGACGATGCCGGGCAGTCCGGCCAGGCCGAGCCTGTGTTGTCTGGCGAAGTCCGGGTGCTTCTCGAGGTACTCGGTGCAGCTCTGGATGTCCTCCTTCAGCCAGTCGAGCTCGAGGATGACCCACTTGTCGATGTCTTCGAGCCGGCGCAAGACAGACCGGACCTCCTGGAGGTGCGCCGCGGCCTTTTCGGGTTTCGAGCTCTCCTCGACAAGTCGCTTCAACGCCTGGAAGACTTCGTTCGACGGGTTCTTCAAGTCCGCCGCCAGGTCGGCCTTGTTCGGGATGGCCGATCCGTCGGCGAGCAGTTTGTCCAACTTCTCGAGCTCGGCGAAGCATGGTTTTGTCAGTTCAAGAAGCTTGACCGCTTGTTCTCTCTGTGCGTCGATCCAGGCGCTGAAGCCCGCAAGCACTTTAGTGAGCTTGGCGGCGTCCTTTGCGGCGAGCGTCTTCATCAGCGGATCGAGCACGTTGTTGACGTACCGCCAGAATATCTCGCCCTTGTCGTAGCCGTTGAAGCCCTTGTCGGTGATGCGGAGCGGCGAGGACTGGTTCGGTGTCTTCTCGCCGAGATAGAATGACCTGTGTGCCTCGACGAGCTTGTACCAGGGGAGGAAGCTCGGCTCGGAGTCATCGCAGGTGGCCGGGTGCGGCGGAAGCAGCACCGCCGCGACCGCGACGAGGAGTATCCGCCTGATTGTCTGCATGTGAGGCATTCGTGTCACAGTCCTGCAAAACCCGCACTGCCCTGTGTTTTTTTTCACCACGGAGACACGGAGATACTAGCGCAGCGTAGCCGCAACCAAAACGAACCGCAAGGCAAGCAAAGAGCGCAAAGCAAAAGGAGCTCAGCGGGGCAATTG
>JAVHLO010000188.1 GCA_031082105.1 Planctomycetota bacterium | reverse complement strand
TTTTCTGGATTCCCGCTTTCGCGGGAATGACATGTCCACGTTTCTTCATGAATAGTCCGGGGCAGGACTCCGCATCCGCAGTTCCGCCTTCCGCGCTTCCCCGTTCCGCATTTCACACACCACGCTCTGCATTCCGCACTTTTGATTCCCATAGACTTTTTTCGCATCTCTGCCGATTTTTAGCTTGACAACCGCCGCTAGGTGTATATAATTATGGTGAGAGCGTACAGATCGTCCATAACGTCTATATCGTACAGGAGGTCGTCGATGAAGGAGTTCCTCACGACGGGCGAGGTCGCGGAGGTTTGCAGGCTCCACAAGAACACGATCATAGCCGCGTTGCGGCGTGGGATGCTCACGTGTTCCAGGACCCCTGGAGGACACAGCCGCATTCCGCGGGATAGTGTCGTCTCTTTCATGGTCGGCTTGGGGATAAAGCCGAAAGACGACGACACTCGGCGAACTCAAGCGCAGTCGGGCAATGGCTCCGCGCCGGCTCAGGCCGCCAACGGCAACGGTGGAGGCCACGGCAACGGGGACGCGAACCATGGCGAGAACGGCGGTGCGGATCGCGGCAATGGAGGCGCAAACCATGATGAGAACGGCGTGCAGGGCAGCTATATCAATGGCGATCACGGCAATGGCGTGAACGGCCGGAAGCGGATACTCATTGTGGAAGACAACAAGAACCTCGCCGTGCTGCTTCAGAAGGACTTTTCCGAGGCGGGCTACGAGGTGGAGGCCGCGCACTGCGGCTACGATGCCGGCTACCTTACTGCGGATCTTCGCCCCGACCTGATCCTGCTCGATATCAAGCTCCCGGACCTGAGCGGCGAGGAGGTCTTGCGCCGTCTGAAGGAAAACGAGCGGACGAAAAACATCAAGGTTATTGTGGTTTCGGGCTACGTGGACTCGCACCTGAAGGGGCGGCTGATGGAGCTGGGCGCGGACGGGTTTGTGCCGAAGCCGTTTTCAGTTAAGGACTTGCGCCGGGTGGTCGCCCGGGTCCTCCGCGCTGAAGCAACGGAAGCGCCTGCCGCGCAGGAAGGGCAGCCGGTACTGGCGCAGGCAGAGCGTTCTTGAACGGAGAGTTGCGGTTGCCTGACAACAGGGTGCACGAAGAAAAGAGCCGCCTTGACCCAACCTCGAAGAGAGGCATCCTGTTGAGAAGAAGCTGGAAGACGAGAAATTCAGCCTGAGCGGCTATCCGAGCGCGTTCGTGGAGTGCCGAAGTGGGCAAAATCGTGGAGAGATTTGAGTTCCATGGCAACCGCGGCCGCGCCGAGGTGGAGACACGGAGGAACGCGATCATGCGTGAGCGGACAATAGAACGTGTGGCCACATCAACTGCCCGCGGCCGTTCCGCGCCGGACAGTCCGCGTCTTGCGCGGCCGGGGCATTCGCACATCCGAGGGCTGATGCCAAAGTCTTTACTGTCGATGTTGTGTGTGCTTGCTTTTGGCGCCGTGCCGGTGTGGGCGGCAACGGTCACCTACGACTACAGTTCCGGCGCAGGCACCAACAAGTGGGCGAAGACCAACGTCAACGTCGACGAGGCGGCGGCGCCATATACAACGACACATTTCGACAACAGCCCTCCTGAAGGTGCTTGGTCGGACATAACTGCGGCCGACATAGCCACACAGAACACCACATTTGTTCTGGCAGACGGCAGCAACGGAGACTTTGCAGCGCTGCAGTACAAACTCACCATCTATCAGCCCACGGGCGATATCGCCAGTGTGGATATTGTCCAGAAGGGCGTCTACGTGCAGACCGGAGGAACCACGCTCGGTGTCTGGGTATGGAATTTCACGAGCACCCTTTGGGTGCAAGTCGGGACGAACCAGAGCATTACATCCACAGCCTCGCCGGGCGAGGACTTTACTCGATCGATTGCCTCTGGATTCGGCAACTATGTCAACGCATCGGGAACTATGTATGTCATCGTTGTCGCCAATACCGCGAATGTCGACTACAACATTGATTACATAAAGCTCGACGTGGCGTTCACGCCGAAGATAGAGACCGCGCGGGCAAAGGACAGCGCAATGGCGGTCGGAATCCAGGCCGGCGACCAAGTCGTGATCACTTTCAATGCGGGGACGGACGCGCACGCGATCACAGCCGGCAACATCGACTCCGTTCTTGCCGTGTCGGGCAAGACCTGGCTGGACGGGTCCAGCGCGATAGGAAGCGCCGTCTGGACCACAGCAATCTACAGCAATGACACGCTGACGATAACACTGAGCGCAACCGGAGGCGTCCCGACTATTGCGCCGGGGGACACAATCGTCATCCAGGCAGACACTATCGAGTTCACCGCCGGCGGCGAGGACTATTCGGGCGCGGCAATATCGGGGAAATTCGGCCCAACCATGTACTACGTCCTGTCCACGGCGCCCGACGACGCGGGCGTGCCCGATGGAGACCCTGGCGTCCCGGATAACTGCTGGCAGAAGATCCAGACCGCGTTCAACGCGCTGAAGACGAACGAATCCAACACGATCCAGGACAAGGGCAACTACATCATCGAAGTCCGGAACAGCGCAACATACAACGAAGCGGTAGTTCTTTCAGGATTGACCGCTTCCGCCTCTGACCGGTTTGTTGTCCGCGCGTTGAGTGGGCAGGCCCCCGTAATTGACAATGGAAACACAAATCATGTTGTTCAGATTGGACAGAACTACACGATTCTGAAAGGACTCACCTGTCAGAACTCGACCACCTCTCCACGGAGTGGTGTCTACCTGTCTGCGGCCGTGACCGGCGTTACCCTTGAAAGCTGTTCTCTCGTGAACAACTACTTCGGGGTATACACGGGCGCCTTCAACATAACAGACTTGACAATGACCGGTTGCCGGGTATACGCGAACGACGCAGCAGCATTCTCGCTGTATGCGGCCAGTGCGCAGACGCACGCCGGGCTTAGGGTCGATCACTGTCTCTTCTTCTCTAACGGAGACGTTTCCACCGCTTACGCCGGCGTCGAACTGTACGGAACCGTTACGAACCCGATCATTTACAACAACGTGTTTCATGAGAACGCGTTGGCGAATACGACAAACAGCGCCTATAACTCCGACCTGTACATCGCAAGCACCTGCACCGGAGTATTCATGGTCAACAACATCTGGTACTACCCGGGCGGCGACACGTATCAGTTGGCCATCTGTGCGTCCAGCGCTACCGCAAGCACAATCGACAGCAAGTCCGACTACAATTGCTTCAACACGACCAATGGCACCGCCTTCATTCACGGAACTGCAACCTACAAGACTTTTGCCGAGTGGACGGCTGCCGCAGGAGCGGACGAAATCGGCTCGCATCAGCAGGATCCGCGGTTTGTCGATCCAACCAACGCGACCCTTGGAAACCGCAACTATCGGCTCAAGTCGACACTCGGAACGCGCAGCGGCGCATCGTGGACGAGGTACAATGTGGACAGCCCCTGCATAGACGCGGGAACGCCGCGAACGACGACGACATCGGGATCCACGTCTACGCGAATCTATGTCCGGTCGACTCTCGGTTTTCCCAATTCCATGGCCACCGCAGGAACTGTCTTCGTCGGTTCCGACGATTTCACCTATGGCTCAAAGACCGCCACGTATTTTGACGGCGTCGCCGGACTGTCGGGCGCGCCCGGCAGCGGCGTACAGGTACAGTATCACTCTTCGGGAACGTACAGCGACTATTTGAGCGAGCTCGAAGACAATGGCGACAGGGTGGATCTGGGCGCGTACGGCAACGTCTCCGACGGCTCGCTTTCCGGCGCCGAAAATGTCGGCGCGGACGGAATCACCTGGACCGGCAAGGCGTCCTCCAGCTCGTGGGCCGACCCGAACAATTGGTCCAATCGGCGGGTACCGCTGGCTACGGATGCCGTGTTCATTGTCGATCGGATATATGACCCGGTGGTCGATCTTGCTGCCGCGTGCGGAAACCTCACGATATCCGCCTACTCGAACAACGACCCCGCCCAGACGGCCGGCAAGCTAACGCTCAACAGCGCTTCCTACTCACTCGCGGCGAGCGGATCGCTGGTGGTGGAGTCCGGGTGCACGTGGAGCCATTCTGCAGGCGCAATGACTGTTGCCGGAAACGTCGCGAACTCGGGCACATTCACGGACACCGGTGGCACGTTCGAGCTCAACGGCTCGACCGCAAGCCAGACAATTACCAACACAACGACGCTCATGTTCTACTCCCTCGTCATCAACAACACCTTCGGGAGCGCAACGGTTGCGATGCCCGTCGGGGCATGGGGCGCCACCGCCGCCGTAACCATCACGTCCGCCAACAGCGTGACCATGGGCGCCGGCACGGTGACTCTGGGAGGCGCGCTCACGAAGAATTCCGCCGGCGGTCTCACCAGCACAAGCGGCACGTTGAACATTACCGGCGACCTTGCCCTGAACGCGGGGACCTTCTCCGCCAACGGAGGCACCGTTGTCCTGAACGGCACCGGAAACCAAACGGTCGCAACCGGTGGGGTGACCTTCAATATCCTCAATTTCGCGAACACCTCCAGCATTTCTTCGGTGACTGTCACTGGCGGCGGAACCGCGACTTCGCTTGTATTGACAGGCTCTAATTCCTGTGTTGTCTCTTTCGGAGACGGAACTTTCCTGTGGACGAACGCCGTCGCCGTCAACGGCGGCACGCTGAAACTCGCGCCTGCCGGCACGGGCACCTACACAGCCACCTCGGGGATGACAATAGCCAGCGGTGCATCCTTGCGAATGGAGGGCGCCAGCTCGTTGAAGCTGCCCGCGGCAGGGCTTACGATCAACGGCGATTTTCTCGCGCTGGCGGAAGCCTCCCGGCCCAAGATCACCACCACCGGAACGCCAGGGGTGAACTTCTACAACCTCGCCTTCAGCCCGACCACCGCTGCCGATGGCATCGACATTTTTGGCCTGGACATCGACTCGCCCGACGCCGACGGGCTGGACGTCAACGGAAATGGCGCACAGATTGTCCGTCTGGATGACATCAATTTCACAAACGGCGCCGCGGACGCGGATCTGCCCGACGCATTCACAAACACTTACCTGACTCTGCGCGGTGTGGCCTCGGGTTCGTACACTTTCAGGCTGAATGACTTCGACAAGTACTGTCAGTACAACGTCAAGCTTCGTGGCTTTGGCGGCCTTCCCGGAACCAGCACGGCCAACATTACCATGGAGAACGCCGGCGGCGCAAAGGGCGACGCCAACGGGGCAGATACCCCACCGGGAGGCGGTCCGACTTGGACGGGGGAAGGGCGCGACGGCGATCCGGACGACGACATCCATATCACGTGGAAGTACTTCAAGAAATGGATCGGCGGCATAAACACGATGTGGAGTCTCGGTGGAAACTGGGAGGGCGGCTCCGCGCCGAGCACTTCGGCTCCCTATGATGACGTCCTCATCTCGCCCGGAGCTCCCTACAATCCCACTCTCGATGCCGACTGGGCGGTGACTGATTTCACGATCGACTCCGGCGGCGTGATGAGCCTCGGAAGTTCGGGCCGTACGCTCACCATCCAGGGCGACAACTTCCAGACCTTCGGCGGCACGATGAATCCCGGCAACGGGACGATCCTTCTCAGCGGACCCGCGACCCAAATCGTAAATGTCGGAGTCAACCCGCTCTACAATTTGCGCATCGAGAAGCCTGAGGGCTTCGTCAATCTGGCTGCGAATCTTGTAGTGCGCAACGACTTTATGCTTGTCGACGGCGCGTACAATGTCCAGGGATACTCGATGACCGTGGGCGACCCCGCCTATGGTACGACGATGGCGTTCTCGCTCGACAGCGATAATGACGGCGACGGTGCGCTCGTCATGGGAACGACTTCGGCGCTGACTACCCGGCGCGCGGCCAGCACAGGCAAGGCCACAATAACCATCAGCGGAACAGCATGCTGGACCGCCGACGACGGGACCGGGTCAAACAATGCCACGATTACAATAGGCCCTTCATCGGGCAGCGGCGGCTCGTTGGCTATTTGCGATTCGGCGAAGATCGTCGTTGGTGACGGCGACGGCGCCGACTCGCTCACGACGCAGGGCGGGGCGACCTTCACAATGACGGCAACGGCCGGCGGAACTCCGCGTCTCGAGCTCGCCGGCGCCGCTTCAACGAGCGCAACGTTCAACGCCCCATTCCGCACCGCGCGAAACGGCTCCAGCAAGCCGGTCGTTACCCGCCGCACGGGCGATTCCGGCAGGTACGCGTTCACCCTGAACTCTGAGGTCGACATCGAGGGTCTGGCCTTCTCGTACGGCAACGACAACGGACTCGATATCACTTCATCCGCTGCTCCACTGACGAATCTCAACTTCATCGATTTCACAAACGGGAGCACAGCCGCCGGCGCGCGCCATCTGCGGATCACGCGCGGTGGCAACGGGTCCACCCTTTCAGAGGGCTGCACCTTCGACAACGCTGCTTCGCCTCCATACTATGTCACGCTGGACGACGGCGGCGCCACGTTCACGCTGAACATGAGCAACGCAAGCGGAGCAGGGACATCGTTGACGGACTCCAACATTGGCAGCCGGGAAGAAGAACTCAACGGCGCCTCCATTGTGTGGGTCGAAAAGAAAGTGTGGGCGGGGAGATATCGGTACAGGCAGCGGCTGGTTGTCACTAACAATCACGGATCCGCCATACTCCCCGTTGGCGCCCCCGTGGAATACGCCTTCGACGACAGCGCTGGTACGGGCATCTGGAACAAGCACCTCTCCAACGGAAACGATGTCCGGATCGTCTACGACAACGGAACGGTTGCCAAGGAACTGGACCGCGTGCT